>BNUB01000053.1 GCA_025997045.1 Betaproteobacteria bacterium | reverse complement strand
CTCACTTCGGCATCGGCAATATGGCGGGCGCGGATGCCGGTACGGGTGAAAATCCATTCGTCCGACGTATCAATCCCGCGCGCAATCAGGTCGTCATTGGTCACCGGCGCGCCGGGCAGGAAACTCCCGGTACCCGTGATGCGTGTATAAATCATGCGCCATCCTCAATTGCTTGCGCCCGTTTTGCAATCTGGCTGCTGATGCGCTCGATCAGTTGGTTGCCGCCAGCCTCTGCCGCACGAACCAGCGCCTGCTCGAAAGCACAAGCGTCAGCCGAGCCGTGGCTTTTCACCACGATCCCGCGCAGCCCGAGCAGCACCGCACCATTGTAACGGCGATGATCGGTTCGGAGCTTGAAGCGTTTGAGTACGGGCAGTGCCACCAGCGCCGTCAGCCTGGCGAAAATGCCGCGGGTAAATTCTTCACGCAGGAAAGTTGCGAGCATCTGCGCCAGACCTTCGGTGGTCTTCAGCGCCACATTGCCGACAAAACCGTCACAGACCACGACATCGGTCGTGCCCTTGAAAATGTCGTCGCCCTCAACATTGCCGTAAAAGTTGAGCCCGCTCTCGCGCAGCAACTCGGCGGCGCCTTTCACCACCTCGTTACCCTTGATCTCCTCTTCGCCAATATTGAGCAAGCCCACGCTGGGCTGCTCCCGGTGTGTCACCGCCGCCACCAGCATCGCGCCCATGATGCCGAACTGGAGCAGATGCTCGGCCGTGCAATCGACATTGGCGCCCAGGTCGAGCATGTGACACTGCCCGCTCACGGTCGGCAGCACGGAACAGATTGCCGGACGGTCGATGCCGGGCAACATCTTGAGCACGAAACGCGCGGTCGCCATCAGCGCCCCGGTATTGCCCGCCGACACGGCCGCATCGGCCTTGCCTTCCTTGACCAGATTGATCGCCACCCGTTGCGAGGAGTCTTTCTTGTTACGCAACGCGCTCGCGGGCGGCTCATCCATGCCCACCACCTCGGTAGCATGGTGAACAGACAAACGTGCGCCCGGTGCCGCCAGCGCGTCATCTCCAACCAGAGGCTTCAACACCTCTTCACGCCCGACCAGGATCGCCTGGATGTCGGGGTGCTTGCGCAAAAAGGACAGCACAGCCGGAACCGTCACGGTCGGCCCGTGATCGCCCCCCATGCAGTCAACTGCAACGGTGACCATCGCTTGCTCGCAGAGAAACAGAAATCAGGGGATACGGATAGCAAGGGCGACGCAGAGCGCATTACGCCCGGCGTCGCCCTTGCCCTTGCAGTCTTTCAGGACGGGAAGCCCTTACTCACCCTGAACTTTGACCACCTTTTTGCCCCGATAAAAACCGCTCGGGCTGATGTGGTGACGCAGATGCACTTCACCGGTCTTGGACTCGACGGCCAGCGCCGGCGCGGTCAAACCGTCGTGTGAGCGGTGCATGCCACGCTTGGAAGGGGACTTCTTGTTCTGTTGAACGGCCATGAAAAACTCCTGCTGGAAACTGGTAAAAACTGAAACCTAATTTTCTTTCGCCCGACCACGCAAACCTGCCAACACGGCGAAGGGCGACTCCCTGCCCGCTCCGCCTTGTTCGCGCAGCAAGCTACAACTTTCATGCCGAGGCACCAACGGCAGGGCGAGAATGATCTCGTCCTCGATCAACACCAGCGGATCAAGCTCACCTGCGGCTTCGACTTCGATCGCATCGACCTCGTCGTTTTCAAGCTCATCCTCGGGCAAGGCATCACCCACGCGCATCGGCATCAGCACTGAATCAACCGCCAGCTCCCAAGGGTATTCCCCCAGACAGCGTTGGCAGCGCAACACCAGTTGCCCGCGCAAAGCGATCTCCAACCTCGCCTTGCCGTCGATACCGACACCACCGCCAATCCGGTAGTCTACCGCGCCATCAACCCGCAACAACTGGTCACGCAGCCGACCGAAGCGGTCAAGCGGCACCACACCTTCGAGCCGTCCCGCCTCACGAGCAAACCTGAATACATCGGCAATCCTGCTCATCTGAAGCGCGACTTTGCCTTGTTCGGACATAATCGGCGGATACTATTATGATTTCGCCCCGCTGTCAAAAGTGACAAACCAACATGTCCCACCCCCGCCTCATTCTCGCCTCGACCTCAGTCTACCGCCGCCAGTTGCTCGAACGCTTTGGCCTGCCGTTTGAGGTCGCCCACCCGCAAGTCGATGAAACCGCCCTCCCCGGCGAAGCGCCTCCCGCCCTCGCCCAACGTCTCGCCCTGGCCAAAGCCGAAGCCGTCGCCCGCCGCCACGCCGACGCCCTGATCATCGGCAGCGATCAGGTCGCAGCTCAAATCACCGCAGCGGGCGACGAAATTTTCGGCAAGCCCGGCACCCTGGAGCGCGCCGTCGACCAGCTCTCACGCATGAGCGGACAGGAAGTGATCTTTCACACCGCCGTGGCCCTCGTCGACACCCGCACAGGCCACCCCGGCCCGCAACTCGCAACCGTGCCCACCCGCGTCCGTTTTCGCCCCCTCACCGAAACCGAAATTCGGCGCTACCTCGCCCGTGAGCCCGCCTTCGACTGCGCCGGCAGCGCCAAGTGCGAAGGACTGGGCATCACCCTGCTCGACGCCCTCAGCGGCGACGACCCCACCGCCCTCATCGGCCTGCCGCTGATCGCGCTCGCCCGCATGCTGCGCGCAACCGGAATGGAACTCCCGTGACCTCCGCCAACAAGCAGACCTCCCCGGCGCCCGGCGCGCTCATCCTCATTCCCGTGGCGCTGGGTGAAGCGCCATGGCAAGACTTTCTCCCCGCCACCGTCCAGCACCGCGCCGCCGGCATTCGTCACTTCGTGGTCGAAACCGCCCGCGCCGCCCGCGCCCATCTGAAACAGCTCGATTTTCCCTCCGTCCTGCGCGACACCGACATCCGCGAGCTCGCCGCCGACGCCGATCAAACTGCGCTCGACACCCTGCTCGCCCCCGCGCTGGCAGGCGAAGACGTCGGCCTGATGTCGGACGCCGGCTGTCCCGCAGTCGCCGACCCCGGCGCCCGCCTCGTCGCCCGCGCCCACGAGATTGGCCTCAAGGTCGTGCCCCAGGTCGGCCCCTCCTCCATCCTGCTCGCGCTCATGGGCTCGGGGCTCAACGGCCAGAGCTTTGCCTTTCACGGCTATCTGCCGGTCGAGGAAGCGCCGCGCGACAAGCAATTGCGCGCCCTGGAAGCCGAATCACAGCACCTGCAACGCACCCAGATCTTCATCGAAACCCCCTACCGCAACGAACGCCTGTTTGCCGCCCTGCTGCGCGTCTGCCAACCCCGCACCCGCCTCACCGTCGCCCGCGACCTCACCACTGCCGACGAATATCTGCATACCCGCTCCATTGCCGATTGGCGGCACACGCCCACTCCCGCGCTGGCAAAACGTCCGGCACTGTTTTTACTACTTGGGTGAACCTGCAATCCGCGCACTGCAAGCATTTTGAAAATGCACAAAACAAAGTCGCCTTTACCCGATTTGTAACAATTTTCTACCTCAAGCCATACCTTTGTTGCACCGCAACAACAATTATTGTCCACATTGCACACTTCATACTTGACTTGGGATTTACCTCGCGGACAATCCCGTCTTGTGCGCTGCAACAACCAGCGACCTTGATCACTCTATTGGAGTCCACAGCAATGAACGCTAAAGCAAACAGTGTGCAACACGACAGCCGTAGCAACCTGGATGCGATCTCGCATCGCAGAGCCATGATCATCAAAAAGGCCCAAGAACGCGTGCAGGCTTCACACCAACGGATGCGCAGCCGCATTCGCAAGACCCGCGTATAAGCCTGCGTCAAGCCCGCATTAAGCCACTGCAAGCCCGCAGCTTCCCCTACATTCCCAAGCTCGCCCGCCAATCAGGCTGGCGAGCTTTTTTTATTGCACCTCCCCATCATCTTTATCCCCATCCGCTCACACATACGCCCGTAGCCACGCATCAAGTTCCGCAGGCGTTTTCACACACGCCAGCGTTTCTTCAGCATAAAGCGCCTCGATCGGGTGCGCGCCATAACCCACTCCCAGCCCCGCCACCCCGGCATTTTTGGCCATTTGCAAATCGTGGGTGGTATCGCCAACCATCAGCGTTTGCACAGCGTCGACACCCAACTCGTCCAGCAATTCTTCGACCATCGCCGGATGTGGTTTGGAAAAAGTTTCGTCGGCACAGCGTGTGGCGTGAAAATACCCTTTGAGTCCGGAACTCTCCAACACCCGGTTCAAACCAACGCGACTTTTGCCCGTCGCTACCGCCAGCCGCCGCCCTTGCCCGGCCAGCCAGTCCAGCAGCGCGGGAACCCCCGGAAACAACTCGATCTTCCCCGCCAGCGCCAGATAATGATGGCGATAACGCTCGTGCATTTTCGGATAATCCTCACGCGCCAGCGTCGGCACCGCACACGCGAGCGCCTCATCCATGCCCAGCCCGATCACGTGACGCGCACGCTCGTCCGTCGGCACCGGCAACCCCAGATCACGGCTGGCGTCCTGGATCGAACGCACGATGGCATACGCCGAATCCATCAGCGTGCCATCCCAATCGAAGATGATGAGTTGAAATCTGGCGGTCATTGGCAGGCTCCTTGTGAGCGGAGGAGTTTAGCGCCTTTTGCTCCCCGGCTTCCGCTGCTGGCAGGAGCGCCATGCGGCCAGGAGCACATATCCAGTATAACCACCCCCAGCAAGTAGCCAGAACATCACGTAGCGTGGAAAAGCGCAGCGCCTTCCACCGCTTGCCTATATACGTGTGCAACCGCCCAATGTCGCAAGACGCTTCGCTTTTGCGACCTGCTCTTGCTAAACCGCCTGACCGTGGGGGCAAGGTCAACTTGCTCCCGCGCACGCACGTCCCCTCTCACTCCACCCTCTCCCGCATCACTCCCAGCCACACCAGCGCCCGGATCAGGAACTCGGGCACGACGCTGAAGATGTACACCGTCACCGCCCCGTTGGCGATCGCCATGCACAGGAAGATGCCGGGGATTTTCCAGCCGTTGTTCAGCAGCACGGCCACCACGAGCACGCCGCAGGCCATGAACAGGGCGTTGAGGATATTGTTGGCGGCGATCACCCGCGCCCGGCACACGACCGGGCTGCGTTGCTGCACCAGCGCATAGAGCGGAACGCAGTACAGCCCGCCGAACACCCCGAGGCACAAGAGGTCGAACAGCACGCGCCAGGTGCCGACATGCGCCAGCAGTTGCCCGAGCGGCAGGGCGTCCTGGATGTGCTGCGCGGGCGAGGCATAGGCCATGTCCAGGCCGAACAGGGTCATGCCCAGCGCGCCGAGGGGCACCAGGCCCGGCTCCACCGCCTTGCCGCGCCAGTGGGTGAGTTTGTCGCAGAACAGCGAGCCGGTGCCGATGCCGATGGAGAACACCGCCAGCAGCAGCGTCACCATGCCCTCGCCGCCGCCCAATACGGTTTTGGTATAGGCGGGGAATTGCGCCAGCAGCACTGCGCCGTAAAGCCAGAACCACGAAATCGCCAGAATGGAGAGGAAGACGCTTTTTTCCTGCTGCGCAAAACCGATGCAGCGCCAGGTTTCGCGCAGGATGTTGGTCGACACGCGCAGCTCCGGCGCGGGCGCAGGGGCGGCGGGAATGGCGCGGCTCGCCGCATAGCCACCGCCCGCCACCAGCAGGCAGATGACACAAATCCAGACGATACCGCTATCCATGCCGGCCAGAATGCCGCCGGTGAGGGTGCCGAGCAAAATGGAAACGAAGGTGCCCGCCTCCACCAGCGCATTGCCGCCGACCAGCTCGTGCGCGGCGAGATGCTGGGGCAGGATGGCGTATTTCACCGGGCCGAAGAGGGCCGATTGCAGCCCGAGCAGAAACAACGCCGCCAGCAGCACCGTTATGCTTTGCAGCCAGAAGCCGAGGGCGGCGACGAGCATGATGACGATTTCCAGCACTTTCACCCAGCGCGCCAGCCACGCTTTGTCGAATTTGTCCGCCCACTGTCCGGCGGTGGCGGAGAAGAGAAAGAAGGGCAGAATGAAAAGGCCCGCAGCCAGATTGGCGAGCACTTCAAATTTCAGGCTCGTCCACGAGGCGGCGCGGAACGTCAGCAGCATGACCAAGGCGTTCTTATAGGCGTTGTCGTTGAATGCGCCCAGAAACTGGGTGACGAATAGCGGCCAGAAGCGGCGCTCGCGCAATAACGCAAACTGGGAACGATGTTCGCCTGCGGGGGCGGAAGAGTCAGTCGCGGAGTTCATGTTGTCCCTTGTCGAAAAAATCACGCGTGGCGAAAACCTGGGGGGAAAAGCTTTTGCCCTGCCAGCTCAAAGTGCGCTTTAGCGCCAGATCGAAATAAACCGGGTTGTGTTCGCGCAGCAATTCCAGATCGGGCACCGCCGCTTTGGGCAGCAGGCCCGCGGTGGCGAGGGTTTTGGGCGACATCAGCGGCAGGATACCGGGCAACGGATAGTCGGAACCGTTCAGCAGCCGCCCGTGCCAGTCCTCGCGGACAAGCAGGGTTTTAATCACGTCCGGGCGGCGATTGCGCAGCAGGATGGCGGAAATGTCGCCGTGCAGATGGTCTTTCCATTCGGCTTGCCCCATCAGCCGGGCGAACAGCTCAAAACTGGGGCGATGGCGGCCCGGTTGGTCGAGGTCTTCATCCTCGCCCATCGTCGCGCAATGGGCGACCACCACCCGCACCCCTGCGGCCATCGCCCGGCGCAGGCGCAGCGGATTGCCCAGCGGCTCAAGCTGGCTGCTCTGCACCGCTTTTTCCTCGCCGCAATGGCTGATCAGGGGCAAATCCAGACGGGCGAGCGCGGCGTAGAAGGCATCACAGCGGGCGGAGGCCGGGTCGATGTTCTGCGCCGCAGGCAGCCATTTCACCGCCCGAGCGCCCTGCGCTGCCGCCGCCTCCAACTGGTCGAGCGCATCGGCGCGATAAGGGTGGATGGAGGCCACCCACTCGAACGCCGCCGGGTGCGCCGCCGCCACCCGGCGGGCGTAATCGTTGGCGACGAAAAACGTGCTGCGCTCAACTGAAACTTCGCCGCGCTCGTCATGAAACCAGTCGAAGGCGAACAGCATCAGCTTGACCCCGACCGGCATTTCCGCCACCTGCGTTGCCATGCGCAATACATAATTTTCATCCACCGTGCCCGGCTGGGTCGCAACACATCCCGCGTTCATGTAGAACAGGCGTTGGGCGTAGAGCTTGGGGTGGAGCACGCTGTCGAGCTTCGGCCCGACCTTGACCCCCTCATCGCCATCGCCGATGCCCGCGATATGCACGTGACAATCCCACACCCGCGCCGGGTCAAGTCCTTGCCAGGTACGCGCCAGCCACGGGCTGGCCGCGAGCGCCTGCGGCAGCGTGGTGGAGCGGCACGGATTGAGCAGATAAGGGCGATGCCACCGTCCCGCGCTCATGCCCGCCGCCCCTGCCAGCGCCAGCCCACTGACGGCCATGAGAAAATGACGCCGTTTCATTTCACGCCTCCTCCGCCATTTTTTTCAAGGTGACGTAATCGGTTTTGCCGGTGCCCAGAATCGGCAGCGCCGACACCACGACGATCTTGCGCGGCACGGCCAGCTCCGCCACCCCGAGCTGCTGCGCGGTCTTCTGCAAGGCGGCGCGCTGGAGTTCGGCAGCGGTGGTAAACAGCACCAGCGCCTCGCCCTTGGCGGCGTCGGGTTGGGTAGAGGCGGCATGCGTCGCGCCGGGGGCGGCGGCATAAGCGAGCTTTTCCACCGCTTCCAGACTCACCATCTCGCCCGCCACCTTGGCAAAGCGTTTGACCCGCCCGACGATGTGGAGAAAACCGTCGTCATCGACGTCCACGATGTCGCCGGTCTCGTACCAGCCCGGCCCGACATCCGAGGCCGGCGGCTGCAACACGCCCGGCTGGTCTGCCTTCAGATAGCCGCTCATCACATTGGGGCCGCGCACGTGGAGCACGCCGCCACGCTCGATCCCCGGCACCGGGGCCAGATGGTATTCCAGCGCCGGGAGCAACTGCCCCACGGTGCCGCCACGAAATGCCATCGGGGTGTTGACCGCGATCACCGGCGAGGTTTCGGTTGCGCCATAGCCTTCGAGGATGCGGATGCCGAACTTCTCGAACCATTGATCGCGCACCGGGATGGAGAGCTTTTCCGCCCCGGCGACCACGTAGCGTAGACGATAAAAATCGTAAGGGTGGGCAAAGCGGGCGTAATTGCCGAGAAAAGTCGCGGTGCCAAACAGCACCGTGCACCCGCGCTCGTAGGCGAGTTCGGGGATCACGCGGTAATGCAGCGGCGACGGATAGAGGAACAGGCTCGCCCCGGTCAGCACCGGCAACAAGGTGCCTGCGGTGAGGCCGAAGCAGTGGAAAATCGGCAGCACATTCAGCACCCGGTCTTCCTGGGTGAAGTCGATCACCGCCCGCATCTGGCCGATGTTGGACAAAATGGCGCGGTGCGACAACACCACCCCCTTGGGCTTGCCTTCCGAGCCGGAGGTAAACAACACCACCGCCGCATCCTCGGTGCTCGCCGACACTTCCACGCTGCGCGGAAACCACAAGGCCCAGCCCATCAACCACAGCTTGTCGGTGAAGCGCATCGACGCGCGCAAATCTTCCAGATAAACAATGCGCTCCAACCCCTGCAAGGCCGCCAGCTTGTCGCCCAGCCGGGCCTGCTCGACAAAGGCACGCGAGGTGATCAGGGTGCGGATCTGCGCCGCCGTGCATGCCGCCTGCATGCCATCCACCCCTGCGGTGTAATTGAGCATCGCCGGTACTCGCCGCTGCGACACCAGCCCGAGGAACAGCCCGAGCGTCGGCGCCAGATTGGGCAGCAGCAGGCCGACACGTTCATCAGGCCGGGTGATCCGGCCCGCCAGCCGCCCGAGCACGAGGGCCATTTTCAGCAAATCCTGATAGCTATATTCCACCTGCTTGATGTCCTCCAGCACCCGCCGCCCCCGCCCGTGGTGCGCGATCACGTCACACAGGCAAGCGTACAAGGTCTGATGCGAGGTCTGGGCAAAGGCGATCTCCTGCATCAACCGCCGCAGACTCTCCCCCGCCTTGTGCCGCCGCTCGCGCGCACTGCCGGATTGCACCGCCGGCAACAGCGTCGACGGCAGCACGGTCAGGGTGATGGCGGGGAACAAACGCCGCCGCCGTCCGGTCATCCGCGAAAAATAGGATTGCGACAGCCCGTGGAGCCGCACCGGCAACAAGGTCGCCCCGGTCTTGGCCGCAACAAACGCCGGCCCCTCATACACCTTCATCAGGCTGCCGGTCAGGGTGATGCGCCCCTCAGGGAAAATCACCACCGGGCGCCCGGATTCGACCAGCTTCACCACCCGCTTCATCGCCATCGGATTGGCCGGATCAACCGCGAGGTAATCCGCGAGCAAATTCAGCCCCACCCGCCACAGCGTGTGTTTGATCACCTCGGTATGCACCACGAACACCGGCTGCGGAATCGGCAGGAACAGCCCGAGCAGGATGCCATCCAGAAAAGACTCGTGATTGGCCACCACCAGCAGGCGATCCGCCTTGCCCGCCACCGCCAGCGCAGCCTCCACCCCACGCACCTGAACCCGGAACAGCACCCGCGCCAGCGCACGCAAAATCACGTAGAGCATTGGCCGCGACAGGGATAATAACTTGTTCGTCATGATTAAAACCTTCGTTATATCAACGCAAAAAAAGACGCTTGTTCAGCGCACCGAGGGGTCAACAGTTGTCCTGCACGTAACCGAGCACGTTCTGCAGGGTCTGCTCCAGCCCGGCCCGGTTAATCCAGAACCAGACCTCCTTGCCGATCTTCTCCGACCCCAACACCCCCGCCTCATGCAGAATTTTGAGGTGATAGGAAACCGACGACCGCGCCAGCGTCGACACCTTCGCGATCTGCCCCACATTGAGCCGCTCGCCCTTGTCGAAGAGCAACAAAATGCGCTGCCGATGCTCGTCACCCAGCGCGGTAAAAACCTGGGACATGGGCCACCACTCGGGCGGGATGGAACGGGTGTAGTCGGATTTCATGTCGATAAATTTAGACATATCGACATGAGTTGTCAACCACGCGGTATCGGAAGGAACACGTAAAAACAACTTGCGTAAAGTGGTTTTATCAGCTATCATCCCCCCCCCCCCCCCCCGTGGCGGGGGAGGGCAAAACCCGTTTACGTGGAGTCATAAATGCTTGACCGTCTATCTATTTCCGCCAAGTTGAATCTGGTTCTACTCTTGGCGATTACGTTGGTGTTTGGGCTGGCCGGGGTCGTTATCAGCAAGTTTCTGGACAAACGCGCCGAAGAGCGATGGATACATAATCTTCAGCAAATAAGCCAACAAGCTACGGACATGACCGCAGCCTATGCTTCCACGCTGGAAAAATACGCCCAGACTGTTGGCAAGGAATTCGCCTACAGTTTCACTGGCAACGTCCGGCTCGACCCGGATCATCTCATTACTTCAGGCACAAGCACCATCCCCGCCCTGCTTTACAATGGTGAACCCCTGAATAACAATTTCACTGAGGTCGACCGATTTACCAGCACAACACAAGCAGTTGCGACCATCTTTATTCGCAAGGGGAATGACCTTATCCGTGCCGCAACATCGCTTAAAAAAGAAAATGGCGAACGGGCGATCGGCACAGCACTCGACCAGCAGCACCCGGCTTATAAAGCCCTGATGATGAGTTCCAATTACACCGGACGCGCATCCTTGTTCGGCAGTGATTATATGACCCACTATGAACCACTGAAAGATCGAAGCGGAAACATGGTGGGTGCGGTTTTCATCGGAATCAACTTTACGGAAGGGCTTCAATCCCTCAAACAGAAAATACAATCTGTTCAGGTCGGCACGTCAGGCTACATTTTTGTCGCCACAACGACAGGGAACAATGCGGGATATGCGGTGATTCACCCCACCGCAGAAGGCAAGAACCTGTTCGATCTCCAGGGCATTCAGGGCCAGCCTCCCGCCATCAAGGAAATTCTGGAAAAGAAGCAAGGCGCTCTGGCATATAACTATCCAGATAGCGCAGGCAAAGTCAGAGCGAGTCTGGCCTTTGTCCAGGCCTTTGAGCCCTGGAACTGGACAATTGTTGCGGTGCTCAACAGAAGTGATATCGCCGCCGAAACGAGTACGATCCATATCCTGCTCCTGTTCACCGGGCTGGTCGTCGTGATCGCGCTTGCGGTTTGCGTTTTCATGAGTACCCGCACCTGGGTCAGTCTGCCGCTGAATCAGGTCATCGACGTGATTCACGAAGTGGCCGCAGGCGAATTGAATGTGCGCATTGAACACGATGGTCAGGATGAAGTCGGCCAATTGTTTGAAGCCACCAGACAGATGTGCGCAAATCTCCGCTCCATGGTGGGCGAGATCAACACGAGCATTGATGGTTTATCCAACGAAGCACATGAACTCTCGGTCGCCTCCGATCACACCACCCGGATTGCCAGCGAGCAAAGTATCGCCGCCACCGCCATGGCAGCGGCATTACAGCAGATTGCCAGCAGTGTGCAACAGGTTTCGCACCATGCACACGAAACCAAAGAAGTCACAGGCCGTTTCGGCACCATCTCCGATACGGGCGTCACAACGGTCGGCCAGACCATCAACAGCATGAATGAAATTGCCGTCACCGTCCGCGAAGTTTCAGCAGCGCTGGCTTTGCTGGAAGAGCAATCCGAACAAATCTCCAGCATCGTCGGCGTTATCCATGAAATCGCCAACCAGACCAATCTTCTGGCCTTGAATGCCGCCATCGAGGCCGCGCGGGCCGGGGAATCAGGACGCGGTTTTGCGGTAGTGGCCGATGAAGTCAGAAAACTGGCCGAGCGCACCGCAAGCTCCACCCAGGAAATCAGCGCGACCGTCATCGCTATTCAGGAACGTTCCAGAAATGCGGTGACGCAAATGAATAACGGCCTGGGCAAGGTGGAAGGCGGGGTCGCACTGGCGAATGAAGCCGGCAATCGCATCGCTGAAATTCGTCAGAATACTTCGCTGGTTGAAGAATCCATTGTCGCCATTTCGCAGGCCATCGACGAACAATCTGCCGCGAATCAGGAAGTCGTCAATAGCGTGGAAAAAGTTGCCGAACAAGCCGAACTCAGCCACCGTCAGGCTGAAAACACCTCATCGACTGCCGACAAACTGACCAAAATGGCCGAACACCTGCGGGAAAGCATCAGCCGGTTCCGCTGTTAAAAACCGGCGTCAAAGTACCGCTCCGCAGGCAGATGCAAGAAAACCCCGACGCTTTTTCCTCCAGCGTCGGGGTTTTGCTTTGGCACAATCGCTGTGTCGTAGACAATCCGGCACGGCAAACGTACACTTGTCCGTACATTTTGGAGGAATTTTGAATGGCTACAGCAAGCGCACGACTGGAATTCCGCCTGACACCCGCCCACAAAGTACGCATTGAACGCGCCGCCGTTCTGGCGGGCGTGCCGGTCACTGCGTTTGCGCGTGAGGCGGCAGAAGAAAAAGCGGAGCGAGTGTTGCGGGAATTTGAAGCCACGACGACTGTCCCCTCCGAATTTTTTGACAATCTCATCGCCACATTCGACGCTCCCCCCTGCCCCAACGCCACATTGAGCGAAGCGGCGACGCGCCTGCGCAAGACGGTCGTTCGTGACTGACACCTTTCGCTCCGAGCGCCTCAATCTGGCGCGGCACGATGTGGCGGGGTTTTCCTGCGGTCAGCCGGAAGTCTACCGAATAATAATGGAAATGGAATTATGAAAAAACAAATTGAAACCGAAATTAAAATATCTGCTACGCCTAATACTGTCTGGCGTATACTTACGGATTTTGCTGCCTATCCAGACTGGAATCCATTTATACAGTGGGTAAAGGGAGAAGTAAAAGAGCAAAACCATATCAACGTCCGAGTTGTTCCTACGGGCAGCAAGGGTATGACGTTTAATCCGATTATTCTCTCCGTAATTGAAAACAAAGAAATTAAATGGATTGGCAGCGTACTCTTCAAAGGTTTGTTTGATGGGGAGCATCATCTTGTCATACAAGAGAATAAAGACGGGACTACGACTTTTTCGCAGAGAGAGTATTTTTCAGGTATCTTTGTTGGATTGTTTGATACGAAAAATACCGAAACAGGCTTTCACACGATGAATCAAAAGCTGAAAGAACTTGCGGAAGCTAAATAACCGGATTATACAAATTACTATTTGCCGACAAAATTATAGTTTAAAGATCGCCCGTGATATTGATGCGGCATTGGGAAATTGTGATATAATTTTTATGAAAAATCATATAGATTCGTCTACAGTCACTCCCTATCCCCCCAACCGGAGCCGCGCCCATGCAACTCAACAACCCAAACCTGCTAAAGACTCGAGCCTACATCGACGGCAAATGGCTGAACGCCAACACCGGCGCCCTCTTCCCGGTGACGAACCCGGCCACGGGGGAAGTGATCGCCTCCGTGGCCGACATGAGCGGCGACGAAACCCGCGCCGCGATCGAGGCCGCAGACCGGGCCTTGCCCGCCTGGCGCAAACGCTCGGGCAAGGAGCGCGCGCAAATCCTGCGCAAATGGTTCGAATTGATCGTCGCCGCCACCGACGATCTCGCCCTGATCATGACCACCGAGCAAGGCAAGCCGCTGGCCGAAGCGCGGGGCGAAGTCAGCTATGCCGCCAGTTTCGTCGAGTGGTTCGCGGAAGAAGCCAAGCGCGTCTATGGCGACACCATCCCCTCGCCGACCCCCGACAAACGCATCATCGTGGTCAAACAGCCGATAGGCGTGTGCGCGGCCATTACGCCGTGGAATTTCCCCTCCGCCATGATCACGCGCAAAATCGCGCCCGCGCTCGCCGCTGGCTGCACCGCCATCGTCAAGCCTGCGGAATACACCCCGCTGTCGGCACTCGCATTGGCTGAATTGGCCGAACAGGCTGGTATTCCGCCCGGCGTATTCAATATCGTCACCGGCAGCGCCGCCTCCGCCCCCCTGATTGGCAATGAATTGAGTTCCAATCCGACCGTGCGCAAACTCTCTTTTACCGGCTCCACCGCAGTGGGCCGTTTACTCATGGCGCAAAGCGCAAAAACGCTGAAAAAACTTTCACTGGAATTGGGCGGCAACGCCCCCTTTATCGTTTTCGATGACGCGGATCTGGATATTGCGATTGAGAGCGCCCTGGCCTCGAAATTCCGCAACAGCGGCCAAACCTGCGTCTGCGCCAATCGCCTGCTGGTACAAAGCGGCGTCTATGAGCAATTTGCCGAAAAACTGGCCGCCAAGGTCAAGACCTTCAAAGTCGGCAATGGCCAGGAAGCGGACGTGGTGCAAGGCCCGCTCATTGATGCCGAAGCATTAAAGAAGGTCGAAGCCCAGGTCGCCGACGCCCTTGCCAAAGGTGGCCGCATCCTCACCGGCGGCCAGCGCCACGCCAGCGGCGGCACCTTCTATCAGCCCACGGTGATCGCCGATGCCAGCACAGACATGCTCTGCGCCCGGGAAGAAACCTTCGGCCCCATCGCGCCGATTTTCCGCTTCGAGACCGATGCCGAAGCCATCGCCCTGGCGAACAACACCGAATTCGGCCTGGCCAGCTATATCTTCAGCCAGAGCCTGAACCGGGTCATTCAGGTCGCAGAAGAACTGGAATACGGCATGGTCGGCATCAACACCGGGCTGCTTTCCAATGAAGTGTCACCCTTTGGCGGCATCAAGCAATCAGGATTCGGGCGCGAAGGCTCCAAATACGGCATTGAGGAATATCTGGTGATCAAGCAGATGTGTATCGGGGGGTTGGGCGGGTGAATCAAGCAACATCCCGCCGGGCAGTGTCGCCAAGTCCCCTGACCCACACACCGTAAAGCTGATCCGCGAGTTGATGGAGGCGGGGCAGGTTTTGTGGCGTGGCGGCGCGCATGGCGGCGGCGGTCTGCACCGAAGGCAGGTGGGCATTGTGGCTGATTTCGTCTGGCCATTGTTCGCTCCAGCGCACGACGGTTTCGGCCTCGATTTCGACATGACACTGCATCGCCAGATGGGGGTTTTGCCCTGTGCTGGCGACAGCACGAGCACACATACCGGGGGTTTGAGCGCAGCGGCAACGCGGCTGCGCGGCCACGCGGCGGGGCGCACAAGACATAGCCTCTATTATGTCAAGTGCGTAGCACTTACCCCAGAGCGTGGCCGCCTTGAACCCGGCTCAATGCCGGGTTCAAGGCGTTTCAACCGTTCACCAGGCACCGCGCTCGTTCCCGGCCACCGCCGTAGCGACGGCGCGGGACTCCCCCCTTTGCGGCATGGGGTGCACCCGATGCACTTTCACTGCCCAAACCGCCAAAGCCCAGACGCGGTGCGGCCTCCAGGAGCGCAACCTCGCCAGAGACCCCCACCACGCCAGAATTTTGCCCCGACGCGGTTTTAGCCCCCAACGGCTGCGCCGCCAGTAGCGCCCAAATGAAAATGAGCAGCAAGGGCAGCAACCAGAAACCAATATCGAAGGTTTTTAAGCGCATAATTGTGGTGCGTCCCTTATTTTTACTAGTCTCTTTCCCACTCAATAAGCCATTCAGCTTCTTCAAAAAAGCGTTGCAATATCTCCCGATCTTCAACCCAACTATCGAAGCCAGCCAGCATATCTGGTGCTGTAGCGGTAAGGATCAAAAAGCCCCCGGTGTTCACCTCGTCATCAATCACCTTGACATAGCAACCCTGTTCTTGACCGGCCACAATCTTCCCAATTTTACCAACTTCTATTTCCATCGCTGACCTAATCTCTGAACGAAATGTGATTATTTGTGATGGGCTTTGCTGCACCCGGCGCATATATTTCCAAATGCTCGTGGGGCACCCTAGGTGCATGGGAACCAGTCAAAGAGCCTCCGTCTATGCGGAACTGTCGCGCCCTGTCCGCACTTCGGAAAACGCCACTTCCAGGTTTACCGATTTCCCTGTATCCCGGCCTAAGAAAATTTGTACCTGCTTGCAGAAGCTCATCAGCACTGAGCGTTGCTGCGCTTGTTATGTTTCCCCTACCCGCAAGGGTTTCAGCAATAACTGCATCGACACTAGTAACCGCATGGCCTCCTCCCTTTGCCGCATGGGGTGCACCCGATGCACTTTCACTGCCCAAACCGCCAAAGTCCAGACGCGGCGCGGCCTCCAGGAGCGCGACCCCGCCAGAGACCCCCACCACGCCAGAATTTTGCCCCGACGCGGTTTTAGCCCCCAACGGCTGCGCCGCCAGCAGCACCCAAAGGAGCAGCAATGGCAGGAGCCAGAGACCGACATCGAAGGTTTTTAGGCGGTTGAGCATGCGGCGGATTCTAACGCCTATCTGCCGCGCTTGTCGCCGTGCCCGGGTTTTTCTGTTCGCCGCGCCTTTGACTTTGGGGAGACCCTTCAGGGGCGGACGGGGGGGGTAGGTTTTGGTTTTGATTTTGCCCTGTGCTGGCGACAGCACGAGCACACATACCGGGGGTTTGAGCGCAGCGGCAACGCGGCTGCGCGGCCACGCGGCGGGGCGCAAGACATAGCCTCTGTTATGTTAAGTGCGTAGCACTTACCCCAGAGCGTGGCCGCCTTGAACCCGGCTCAATGCCGGGTTCAAGGCGTTTAACCGTTCACCAGGGAAGGCGTATCTTCCCGGCCACCGCCGTAGCGACGGCGCAGGACTTGCCCCCGCAAGGCCCGTGAAGGGAGCGGGCAGCGTATGAGGGTTTGGTTCCGTCAACAACCTGGCAACTAAACAGGAAACAACACATGAACAGTAAGCAAGCGGTCGCACCGCTCCAATCTTTGATCGGCAGCCACATCGTGGTGCTACGCGGGCAACGGGTCATGCTCGATACCGATCTGGCTGAACTCTACGGCGTACCCACAAAAGCCTTGAACCAAGCCGTCAAACGAAACAAAGAACGTTTTCCTGCGGATTTCATGTTCCAACTCACAACCGAAGAGAAACAGGAGGTGGTCACAAATTGTGACCACCTCGCCAAGCTAAAATTTTCCAGGTCACTACCGTTCGCCTTCACCGAACACGGAGCGATTCAGGCATCCAATGTCCTGGCTTCACCGCAAGCCGTTGAGATGGGGGTGTACGTGGTTCGCGCTTTCGTGAGTTTGCGCGAAATATTGACATCCAACCGAGAATTGGCTCTGCGCCTTCAACTCATCGACCAATTCGGCGTAGGTGAGAAAGAAATCATCCTCACGCTTCTGGATGCGATGATTGCCAAGTACAGCATGGAAGCTACCGCCAGAACACTCAACGACGCCGGTTAATCCGGTTGAGTAGCTAAATAAAAAAGCCCCGTTTATCCGCTGACTGGCGGAGAGACGGGGCTTTTTTGTAAAAGAACAAATAATATAAACACGTACTACTTTGTAGTTTATTTGACTTTGGGGGACGCCTTAGCTTTATGGTTCATATTCTTCAAATTCCCAAGCACCCATGCCACTCAATTTTCTAGCAATCGTCAGCCAATCCTTTCCCGTGCATGCGGCGATATAACGCTCAATCGCTTGCTTTATTACACTTAAATCATACTCATTTACTATCAACATGTGCCGCCCCCAGACATATTTATCACTATCCATCTGATTTGCGATCCAACTCGGCGTACATACAAAAATATCGAACGAATCGGAGCTTGAGCTATCTTCAGTGCCAATCATCAGGCGTATGGGAATTCCAAAGTACTCTTCGTCGTTCGGCCAAAACTCATCCAAAGACCCCGATAACTCCAGTGAGTACATTTCCTTAAGTGTTGCTTTCATGGCGTAATGTCCAGGTGACCGTTACTAATGACCGAGCGCCGCCCTCCAACGATTTCCAATCGCTCGAAATTGGCTTGCACCCCTGTAGTTGCATGTGAACTCTTTTGGGGAGATGGAGGCCGATATGTCCGCATACCGTCCGAACTGACAAGTGTTTTTCCATCGCTTGCGATACGATAGTTTGGATCGACCCGTAATCTCCCCAACACATCCGCCTCACTCGCCGTAGCTTGGCCGAGGCCAAAATTCCCTTTCCCTTTGGCAGCATCCCTCAAGATCCCAATCTGTTCAGCGACGCCTATTCCCCCCTTTACCGCATGGGGTGCACCCGATGCACTTTCACTGCCCAAACCGCCAAAGCCCAGACGCGGCGCGGCCTCCAGGAGAGCACCCCCACCAGAGACCCCCACCACGCCAGAATTTTCCCCCGACGCGGTTTTAGCCCCCAACAGCTGCGCCGCCAAGAGTATCCAAAGCAGCAACAGCGGCAGGAGCCAGAGACCGACATCGAAGGTTTTTAGGCGGTTGAGCATGTGGCGGATTCTAACGGGTTTTTCTGTTCGCCGCGCCTTTCATTCCGTCCTGCTCGGGCACGGTGCAGATTCCGTCACCATATCAAACCCCTGCGGGAACCACACACCTCTTGTTGTAACTAGCCCCATGTTTGGCACAACATGGCTCTGATCTAACGTCTGCACATCGACATCTTCGACCACGGATTTAATTATCAGCACGGTTCGACCTGCACAAACGGCAGAAGCCAAAATACGAGTTGCATCTTCGTAATTGTGTGCAGTGACGCCACAACCCAAACCAAGAGGATTGAATTGGGGCGGATTCTGGAAAGTAAACCAAAATCTATGCAGATTATCCACGTAATCAACTCCACTGCTCACTTGGGTTCAAAACGAATGGTTGGGCCGATATGCGGATTCCCAACACCAGGAATGATGCCCGTCTTCGGATCAAGGCTTGGCAACTTCCCCTGAAGCCCCTCGTAGTACGGCATGCTCGAGGGCGGTACTACGTGAATGTGCCGCTGTAGCAATCGCGCTGTTCACATGGTCCCGTTCCACATCCGATAGACCATTGTACCAGTCTGAACGTGCCCGCTCTTGAGGATGAACCCGCCTACCTGGTGGACTGTTCAGGTTGGCAATCGTATCTTCAATCGCCCCATCCATGACGTAGCGCTTGATAGCTTCAACAAAGTCTTCACTGTTCATATACCCCCCTATTTTCTAAATGCATCAGGGCACATCCGCTTATTCAGGTCAATCAGATGCCTTAACACTGCGCACTGGTCTGTCCCCTTTTTTTACTGCGTTTTTGCAACTGGCATGTACCTATGTCTTGTTACTGTATACACACTCCAGCAGATCCCGAGCGACGGCTATCTTGAGTCGTTGGATCTTCGAACACTTGCCCTCGTACTTCACAAGCTCTTCTCGATCTATCAGCACTTGACCTTCCCCGCGAGGCACTTCAACGGTTACAACCTCGCCTACGGAGACAAGGACGGCATAGATGTCCTCGACCTGCTCGGGGATCCAGTTGAGGACATAAGCGCCGGCGACGTTCACGTTCGCCAACTCAAGAGCCTTCACCAACCGATCATGGCTACCGTCTCGCAGCGCGAGATTCGAGCGAACCAACTCCTCGCGCATCTGCTGTTCCGTGCGACTTCCAATCAGCTTCATCTGAGCAATCCCGGGAACGTGGTTACAAGGTTGCCGAAGCGGTCAGTCATGATCGTCATCACAGACGTGGCTTGATTGCCATTGAATAGGTCATTACCAATAATTCGACCAGCATCAAATTCTCGTACATACCGAATCCCATCTGCGCTCTCCACGCTCCGAACCACCGGCGAACCTACTGCCGAGCGGCTGGAAAGCACGGATCTCAGTTCAGCCTCCGGCAGCGAAAACTGGCTTTTGTTGGCCTTTCCCGAGAGATGACCGGCAATCGCATGGTTCATACCTTCATTGGACAGGTTAATAGTAGTTTGACCTGCCGACGCCGTTCGTGTTGCTCGAACGGGCTTAGTTTGCGTGCGTCTTCTTTATCCATGCGCTCAATATAATTCAAATATCATCTCGTGTCAATATGTTTGCGGGCCGGATCAATAAAAGGGGAAGGTGACGCCTGGCGCTCCGATGGACGCCGATCCGCTCCCCGGTGAGTGCCCCACCCTCCTTGAGGATCTGCACCGCGTGCGGCAAGGAGACGCTCTGCGTCTTCATCACCCAGTCCAGCACGGAGCCCGCCGCGTTGCAGCCAAAGCAGTGGTACAGGTTTTTGTCTTCCGACACCACGAGGCTCGCCGTCTCCTCTTCATGGAAGACGCAGCGCATAGTGAAGCTTAAGCAACAACTTTTTTCAGACTAGGGATACAGTGCGGAGACGTTGATGATTGGAATACTTGAGAAGTTCATGCAAGACGACGCCATCCGCAAAGAACCAGGGCGATTGCACCTAAATGACATAGTCTGTTGTTCTTGCGCAACTTTATTTTTATATTCATCTTAACCTATTGTAAACGCACAATAAATCCCGTCTACTCTCGTTTTTTGAGCGTGCGATGGGGAAGAGTCTGATGGAGTATTTTGCGGTGATTGAAGACCCGAGGCAGGGGGTCGTTAAACACAATC
>BNUB01000052.1 GCA_025997045.1 Betaproteobacteria bacterium | reverse complement strand
CAACTCAATCCAAGGTTCAACCCGCGCTGAATCTCGTTGCGTTCGCCTGTCACCATGTGTTCGTAGGTTTTTTTCATCCAGCACCCTACCAGATTTGGGGGTGTTGCACTTCATTATGGAGTCCGCCCAGCATTTACGGTTACGTCAGATGCTGACGCGGGAGAGATAAAGCCCGTCGGCAGCGACAGGCAGAAGATGAAAAGCGCCCTTGCTTGCTTGCTTGCTTGCTTGCTTGCTTGCTTGCTTGCTTGCTTGCTTGCTTGCTTGCTTGCTTGCGAAAATTATTTTGCCGGTTTTGGAAAAGTCAAGGGAATTCGTGGGGTTTTGTATGATTTATTTTGCCTTTTGAAGGTGGAGGAAATTCGGGGGATTTTAGTCTCTTTTGCGTGAGGCTGACGGTGAAATAATTCCTGTCAATGCGCTGATGTCAGGGTCGGGCAGGCGCTGCCTGTCTGTGCGTGGCCACACGCGCAAGGATGCGCAAGTCTTCTCCGATCTGGCGGCAGTCGTGGAAGCTGAAGCGGGGGGCGGATTCGAGCGCGGTGAGGACGGGTAAATCGAAGATGCCGCGGGCGCTGTTGCCCACTGCCAGCGGGGCGAGATAGAGCAGAAGCTCATCTACACAATTTGCGGCGAGCAAGGAAGCGTTCAAACCCGCGCCGGCTTCGACGTGGATTTCGTTGAGTTCGAGCGCGGCGAATTCGCGCAGCAGGGCAGGGAGGTCGACGCGCTCGCTCGCGTTGGCGGCGGGCAGGGGCAGGACGCGGTGGCCGAGGCCGGTGAGGACGCTGGTATGGGCATGGGCGCGTGCTCCGTCGGTGCTGGCGGTGACGATGAGGGCGGGGGCGCCTTGCAGGATGCGGGCGGTGGGGGCGACTTCGAGGCGGGGGTCGATGAGGACGCGCAGGGGCTGACGCTCGCAGGGGAGGTCACGCACGGTGAGTTGGGGGTCGTCGGCCTTGACCGTGCCGATGGCGGTGAGGATGGCGCAGGCGCGGGCGCGCCAGCGGTGGCCGTCGGCGCGGGCGGCGGGGCCGGTGAGCCATTGGCTGAGGCCGTTTTCCAGCGCGGTTTTGCCATCCAGACTTGCGGCGGCCTTGAGCCTTACCCAGGGGCGGCCACGGGTCATGCGCGAGATGAAACCGATGTTGAGTTCGCGCGCTTCGTCGGCGAGGAGGCCCTGCGCGGTGTCGATGCCCGCGGCTTTGAGGCGGGCGAGTCCGCGCCCGGCGACCAGCGGGTTGGGGTCTTCGAGGGCGATGACGACGCGCTCGAGACCGGCGGCGATGAGGGCGTCGGCGCAGGGCGGGGTGCGGCCAAAGTGGGCGCAGGGTTCGAGGGTGACATAGGCGGTGGCGCCGCGGGCGGCTGCGCCCGCCTGACGCAGGGCGAACACTTCGGCATGGGGGGCGCCCGCGTGCGGATGCCAGCCTTCACCGATGACAACGCCATCGCGCATCAGCACGCAGCCCACTCGGGGATTGGGGGTGGCGGTGTTGAGTCCGCGTTCGGCGAGCGCGATTGCACGCGCCATCGCGTGTTGGTCAGTGGTCGAAAAGGTCATTTCCGGTGTCGACCGGGGTGGCCGCACTGCGCTCGCGGCGTGAGCGGGGTTGTTGCCGGGGTTGCTGCCGGGGTTGTTGCATCTCGCGGATGACCGACGAGAATTCGTCAACGTCGGTGAAGTTGCGGTACACCGAGGCATAGCGGATGTAGGCAACCTTGTCGAGGCGTTTGAGTTCTTTCATCACCAGCTCGCCGATCTGGGGGCTGGTGATTTCGTTTTCGCCCAGGGTGATCAGCCGGGTCGTGATCTGTTCGACCGCGCTCTCCAGCGCCTCGGTGCTGACCGGGCGCTTGCGCAGGGCGAGCTCCATGCTGGCGCGCAGCTTGTTGGCGTCGAACTCGGTGCGGCTGCCGTTGCGCTTGACCACGTGCGGCAGCTTGAGGTCGATGCGCTCGTAAGTGGTGAAGCGTTTGTCGCAGCGCACGCAGCGCCGACGACGGCGCACGACTTCGCCATCGTCGTTTTCGCGGGTGTCGGTGACCTGGGTATTGGGATCACCGCAAAATGGGCATTTCATCGGCGGGATGTGCCAGAGGATGTGCCAGATGCAGGGGGGAGGGCCGGTTTTGCCCTTCCCGCATGGCTTTAATCGCCGTACACCGGGAAGCGCGCGCACAAGGCGGTGACTTCCTTGCATACCCGCCCGATCACCGCTTCGTCTTCCGGCGCATCAAGGACGTCGGCGATCAGATGGGCGACCTTTTCCGCTTCGATTTCGGTGAAGCCGCGGGTGGTGATTGCGGGTGAGCCGAGGCGGATGCCGGAGGTGACGAGAGGCTTCTCCGGGTCTTGCGGGATCGAGTTTTTGTTGACCGTGATGTGGGCACGGCCCAGCGCGGCTTCGGCGGCCTTGCCGGTGATGTTTTTCGCCCGCAGGTCGACGAGGAACACGTGGCTCTCGGTGTGGCCGGAGACGATGCGCAGGCCGCGTTCTTCACTCAGCACCCGCGCCATGACGCGCGCGTTGTGGATGACCTGCTCCTGATATTTCTTGAACGCCGGTTGGGCTGCTTCCTTGAAACAGACGGCCTTGGCGGCGATGACGTGCTCCAGCGGGCCGCCTTGCAGGCCGGGGAAGATGGCGGAATTGAGCGCTTTTTCGTGCGCGGCTTTCATCAGGATGGCGCCCCCGCGCGGGCCGCGCAGGGTTTTGTGCGTGGTGGTGGTGACGACATCGGCGTGGGGCACGGGATTGGGGTAGAAACCCGCTGCAATCAGACCGGCGTAATGCGCCATGTCGACCCAGAAAATCGCTCCGATTTCCTTGGCGACTTTGGCGAAGCGTGCCCAGTCGATGCGCAGGGAGTAGGCTGAGGCGCCGGCGACGATGATTTTGGGCTTGTGCTCGTGCGCCAGGGCTTCCATCGCCGGGTAGTCGATGGCTTCTTTGGCGTCCAGACCATAGGCGACGACGTTGAACCATTTGCCCGACAGGTTGAGTGGCATGCCGTGGGTGAGGTGGCCGCCTTCGGCCAGGCTCATGCCCATGATGGTGTCGCCCGGTTTGGCAAAGGCCATCAGCACCGCCTGATTGGCCTGCGAGCCGGAGTTGGGCTGGACGTTGGCGGCGTCTGCACCGAAGAGGGCTTTCAGGCGGTCGATGGCGAGCTGCTCGACGATGTCGATGTGTTCACAGCCGCCGTAGTAACGCTTGCCGGGGTAGCCTTCGGCGTATTTGTTGGTGAGCTGCGAGCCTTGGGCTTCCATCACGGCGTTGGAGACGTAGTTCTCGGAAGCGATCAGTTCGATGTGGTCTTCCTGACGGCGGTTTTCCGCATCAATGGCGACCCACAGCTCGGGGTCGACTTTGGCGAGGGTGTTTTGCGCAGAAAACATGGGTGTCAAAGTGGGGTGGGGGGTTGAGGTGAAGAGCGGATGCTACCACGAGGAGGCAGCCGCGGCGAGATGGTGCTTTCCTCATTTGCACCGCTCTTGTATGATCGCCGGTTCATCGGTGTTTGGTATTTGAAAATCACGCATGTCGAAGAGACTGGTCGTCGGCAACTGGAAACTCAATGGCAGCCTTGCCGCCAACGAGGCGCTTTTGGGCGCGATCGGGCCGGTGGCGGGGGTTGAGGTGGTCGTGTGCGTGCCTTTTCCTTATCTGGCTCAGGCTGCAAATGCGGTGGCAACTTGTTCGGCTCATGAGGCCGCGGCGGGTATCAGGCTCGGGGCGCAGTCGGTGAGCGAGTACGCCGCGGGCGCCTACACCGGTGAGGTGAGCGTGGCGATGCTGGCCGAGTTCGGTTGCCGCTACGTGATTGTCGGGCATTCCGAGCGTCGTGCGCTGTTTGGCGAGGATGATGCCACGGTGGGGCGCAAGGTTCAGGCGGTGTTGCAGGCGGGGCTGACGCCGATTGTGTGCGTGGGCGAGGCTTTGGTCGAGCGCGAGGCCGGGCAGGTGATGGCGGTGATCGGGCGGCAGTTGGATGCCGTGCTGGCGCTCACCGGGGCTGAAGGGCTTGGGCGGGCGGTGATTGCGTATGAGCCGGTGTGGGCGATAGGCAGTGGTCGGGCGGCCAGCACCGGGGAGGTCGGCGAGGTGCATGCGGGAATCCGGCGCTGGCTTGCCGCGCATGGCGTGCCTGCCGGGCAGCGGCTGCTTTATGGCGGCAGCGTCAAAGTGGATAATGCTGCCGCGCTTTTCGCGCTGCCGGATGTCGATGGCGGCCTGATCGGCGGGGCGGCGCTGGTAGCGAAGGATTTTGTGGCCATTTGCCGGGCGGCAGTGGCGAATGGTGGGTAAACCGTTTTTTTGAGGTTCTGTTTCATGGGTAGTGTAATTTTCAATCTGGTGCTCGTCGTCCATGTGCTGGTCGGGCTGGGGGTGATCGGTCTGGTGCTGGTGCAGCATGGCAAGGGCGCGGACATGGGCGCTGCGTTCGGTAGCGGGGCGTCGGGCAGCCTGTTCGGCGCTTCCGGGTCGGCCAACTTTCTGTCGCGCACGACCGCAGCGCTGGCGACGGTGTTTTTTATCTCCAGTCTGGGGCTCTCGTTTCTGGCCAGCAAAACGGTATCCAGCGTGCCGGACAGCATCATGCAGGGGGTGAGTGCGCCAGCGGCGACGCAAGAGCAACCGGTAGCGCCAGAGGCCGCGCCGGTCGAAAGCTCGCCAGTGCAGGCCATCCCTCAATAAAACACGGGTTCTTTGCGTGGCGGGGAAAATAGCCGTACAATCGCCGCCCATTGCGCAATGCTTGCGCCGACGTGGTGAAATTGGTAGACACGCTATCTTGAGGGGGTAGTGGCGAAAGCCGTATGAGTTCGAGTCTCATCGTCGGCACCAGACAGGAAGTGACGCCCGCAGTCGACGCCCGCAGTCGCGAGTGTCCTGCGCAGGCAAAACAAAATATACCGACCCGTGTGCGCCTGTTGGCGGCGCACGGATGAATCGGCCCTGAAAGAGGAAGCAGTTCATGCTGGAAAACTATTTTCCCGTCCTGTTATTCATTCTCGTGGGTCTTGTTTTTGGCCTTGTGCCCATGGTGCTGGGGCGGCTGGTCGGGCCGCATCGCCCGGATGACCAGAAGCTGTCCGCCTATGAGTGCGGTTTTGAAGCGTTCGAGGATGCGCGGATGAAGTTCGATGTCCGCTACTACCTGATTGCCATCCTCTTCATCCTGTTCGACCTTGAAATCGCCTTCCTTTTCCCGTGGGCGACGGTGTTCCGTGAACTCATTGCTGCGGGCGCGGTGGCGTGGTTCGTGTTTGCTGCGGTCATGACCTTCCTCGTCGTGCTGGTGGTGGGCTACATCGTCGAGTGGAAAAATGGCGCGCTGGACTGGGAGTAAGCATGAGCATTGAGGGCGTTTTCCGCGAAGGGTTTGTTACAACCTCACTGGATTCGGTAATCAACTGGACGCGCACGGGGTCGCTGTGGCCGGTTACATTCGGGCTGGCCTGTTGTGCGATCGAGATGATGCACTCCGGGATGTCGCGTTACGACCTTGACCGTTTCGGCATCATTTTCCGTCCCAGTCCGCGGCAGTCTGATTTGATGATCGTTGCCGGTACCCTGACCAACAAAATGGCCGGGGCGCTGCGCCGGGTGTATGACCAGATGGCCGAGCCGCGCTGGGTGATGTCGATGGGCTCCTGTGCCAACGGTGGTGGCTATTACCACTATTCCTATTCGGTCGTGCGTGGGTGTGACCGCATCGTGCCGGTCGATGTTTATGTGCCGGGCTGTCCGCCGACGGCCGAGGCGCTGCTCTACGGGATTACCCAGTTGCAGAACAAGATTCGGCGTACCAGCACCATCGCACGGCGCTGAGGTAGACGAGGCAGACATGAGTGCAAAACTTGAGCGTCTCACCCTGGCGGTAAAGTCCGTATTGGGCGACAAGGTGCAGTCGCTGGTGGTGGATCGTGGCGAAGTGACCATCGAAGTGGCCGCAGCGGATTACCTCGCTGTTGCCCGCACCCTGCGCGATGCGGACGCGCTGCATTTCGAGCAGGTGGTCGACATCGTCGGGCTGGATTATTCAACTTATGGCGATGTGGCGTGGGGCGGCAGGCGTTTTGCCTCAGTCGCCCATCTGCTGTCGGTGCGTCACAACTGGCGCCTGCGCTTGCGGGTGTTTGCCACCGACGACGATTTTCCCGTGCTGGATTCGGTGTCTGAATTGTGGGCGAGCGCGAACTGGAGCGAGCGCGAAACCTTCGATCTGTTCGGCATCATGTACCAGGGCCACCCCGATCTGCGCCGCATCCTGACCGATTACGGTTTTGTCGGCCATCCGTTCCGCAAGGATTTTCCGGTTTCGGGCCATGTCGAAATGCGTTACGACGAAGAAAGCGGAAGGGTGATTTACCAGCCGGTGACTATCGAACCGCGCGAAAACACGCCGCGCATCGTGCGCGAGGCAAGCTACGGGAAGGTCGGTCATGCCTGAGATTCGCAATTACACGCTCAACTTCGGCCCCCAACACCCGGCAGCGCACGGGGTGTTGCGGCTGGTGCTGGAGCTCGACGGCGAAGTGGTCGAACGCGCCGATGCGCATATTGGTCTGCTGCACCGTGGCACCGAAAAGCTGATCGAGTCCCGCACCTGGTTGCAGTCGGTGCCCTATATGGATCGGCTCGACTACGTGTCGATGATGTGCAACGAGCACGCCTACTGTCTCGCGGTGGAAAAACTGCTGGGGCTGCAAGTGCCGGAGCGCGCCCGGTATATCCGGGTGATGTTCGACGAGATCACCCGCATCCTGAACCACCTGCTGGCGCTCGGGACGCACTGTCTCGACATCGGCGCGATGACGATGATCCTCTACGCCTTCCGCGAGCGCGAAGATCTGTTGGACGTCTACGAGGCGGTGTCGGGCGCACGCATGCACGCGGCGTATTACCGCCCCGGTGGCGTGTACCGCGATCTGCCGGATCAGATGCCGAAGTACGAGCAGAACCGCTTCAAGAGCGCCAAAACCGTGGCGCAGTTCAACGCCGCCCGTGGTGGCTCCCTGCTCGATTTCATCGAAGATTTCACCGAGCGTTTCCCCAAATGCTGTGACGAGTACGAAACCCTGCTGACCGAAAACCGCATCTGGAAACAGCGCACCGTCGGTATCGGCGTGGTCTCTCCCGAGCAGGCGTTGAGCTGGGGCTTCTCCGGGCCGATGATCCGCGGCTCGGGCATTGCGTGGGATTTGCGCAAGAAGCAGCCTTATGAAGTTTACGACCGCCTCGATTTCGATATTCCGGTCGGCAAGAATGGCGACAGCTATGACCGCTACCTCGTCCGCATGGAAGAGATGCGCCAGTCGAACCACATCATCCGTCAATGTATCGACTGGCTGCGCAACAACCCCGGGCCGGTGATCACCGACAATCTCAAGGTGGCCCCGCCCCGGCGCGAAAAGATGAAAACCAACATGGAAGAGCTGATTCATCACTTCAAGCTCTTCTCCGAGGGCATCCATGTGCCCGAGGGTGAGGCCTATGCGGTGGTCGAACACCCGAAGGGTGAATTCGGCGTCTACGCGGTCTCGGATGGCGCCAACAAGCCGTACCGGGTCAAGTTGCGCGCGCCGGGTTTCGCCCATCTGGCGGCAATTGATGAACTGTCCCGCGGTCACATGATTGCGGACGTGGTAACGATCATCGGCACCCTGGATGTGGTGTTCGGTGATATCGACCGCTGAAGACCTCTCGACAAAAGAGCACGACATGCTGAGTCAGGAATCGTTACAACAGATCGACCAGGAGATTGCCAAGTATCCGTCCGGACAGAAACAGTCGGCGGTGATGGCGGCGCTGCGGATCGCGCAGGTAGAGAAGGGCTGGTTGCCGAAGGATGTGATCGAGTTCGTCGCCAACTATCTCGGCATGCCGCCGATTGCGGCTTACGAGGTGGCGAGCTTCTACAACATGTACGACCTCACCCCGGTCGGACGCCACAAGATCACCGTGTGCACCAACCTGCCCTGTGCGTTGTCGGGCGGGGTGAATGCCGCCGAATACCTGAAGCAGAAGCTGGGGATCGATTTCAACGAAACCACCCCCGACGGCAAATTTACGTTGAAAGAGGGCGAGTGCATGGGCGCCTGTGGCGACGCGCCGGTGCTGCTCGTGAATAACCACAAGATGTGCAGCTGGATGACGACTGAAAAGATCGACCAGTGGCTCGCCGAGCTGGAAAACAAATGAGTGCGCACCCTCTGATCCTCGCCGGCCTTGACGGTGACCGCACCTGGCGGCTCCAGGATTATGTCGCCCGTGGCGGCTATGAGGCGCTGAAGAAAATCATCCGCGACAAGACCCCGCCCGATGAGATCATCGCCGAGATGAAGGCTTCGGGGCTGCGTGGTCGTGGCGGCGCGGGTTTTCCCAGCGGGCTCAAGTGGTCGTTCATGCCGCGCTCCTTCCCCGGCGACAAATACCTCGCCTGCAACTCCGACGAAGGAGAGCCGGGCACGTTCAAAGACCGTGACATCCTGCGCTACAACCCCCATACGGTGATCGAAGGCATGGTCATCGCCGCCTATGCGATGGGGTGTACGCGTGGTTACAACTATATCCACGGCGAGATTTTCGAGGTCTACCAGCGTTTTGAAGAAGCGCTCGCCGAAGCCCGCGCTGCCGGTCTGCTGGGGCAGCATATTCTGCGCAGCGATTTTTCCTTCGATCTGTTTGCCCATCACGGTTATGGCGCTTACATCTGCGGTGAAGAGACCGCGCTGCTGGAGTCGATCGAGGGCAAGAAGGGGCAGCCCAGGTTCAAGCCGCCGTTTCCGGCTTCGTTCGGGATCTATGGCAAGCCGACCACGATCAACAATACCGAGACCTTCGCCTCCGTGCCTTTCATCCTGAGCGGCGGCGGCGAAGCCTTTCAAAATCTGGGCAAGCCCAATAACGGCGGCACCAAGATCTTCTCGATTTCGGGTCACGTCAATCGTCCCGGCAATTACGAGTTGAACCTCGGCACCCCGTTTTCTGAGCTGCTGGCGCTCGCCGGTGGGGTGCGCGGCGGGCGCAAGCTCAAGGCGGTGATTCCCGGCGGCTCGTCGGCCCCGGTGCTGCCCGCCAACGTCATCATGGATTGCACCCTCGACTACGATGCGATCAGCAAGGCCGGGTCGATGCTCGGGTCGGGTGCGGTGATCGTGATGGACGAATCCACCTGCATGGTGAAGGCGCTGGAGCGCCTGTCGTATTTCTATCACGAGGAATCCTGTGGTCAATGCACGCCTTGCCGCGAAGGCACGGGCTGGCTTTACCGCATCATCCACCGCATCGAGCATGGTCTCGGGCGTGCGGATGACCTCGATCTGCTGCGCTCGGTCGCCGGCAACATCTCCGGGCGCACCATCTGCGCACTCGGTGATGCGGCGGCGATGCCGGTACAGAGCTTCGTCAAGCATTTCGGTGACGAATTCGCCTATCACGTTGAACACAAGAAATGCCTGGTGCCGCCCGAAATACAGGCTGTCGGCAGCCAGATTTATGTGAGTCCGTCATGCTAGAAATCGAAATCGACGGTAAGGCGGTGCAGGTGCCCGACGGCTGCACCGTGATGGACGCGGCTACGGTGGCCGGTGTCCATATTCCCCATTTTTGCTACCACAAAAAGCTCTCGATCGCCGCCAGTTGCCGGATGTGTCTGGTGCAGGTGGAGAAAGCGCCCAAGCCGCTGCCGGCGTGCGCCACCCCGGTGACTGGCGGGATGAAGGTGTGGACGCAGTCGGAAGCCGTGGTGAAGGCGCAGCGCGGGGTGATGGAGTTTCTGCTCATCAATCACCCGCTGGATTGCCCGATCTGTGATCAGGGCGGCGAGTGCCAGTTGCAGGATATCGCGGTCGGTTACGGCGACGTCCAGTCACGCTATCAGGAAGAAAAGCGTGTCGTCTTCAACAAGAATTTCGGCCCGCTGGTGTCCTCCGACGCCAGCCGCTGCATCAACTGCACGCGCTGCGTGCGCTTCACGACCGAGATCGCCGGTCTGATGGAACTCGGTCAGGCCAATCGCAGCGAACATGCCGAGATCATGACCTTCGTCGAGCGCACGATCGATTCCGAACTCTCGGGCAATCTCATCGACCTGTGCCCGGTCGGCGCCCTGACCTCCAAACCGTTCCGTTTCAGCGCACGGAGTTGGGAACTCTCCCGCCTGCGCTCGGTGAGTCCGCATGATGCGCTGGGAACCAATCTCATCGTGCAAACCCGGCACGACAAGGTGAAGCGGGTGCTGCCGTTCGAGAACAGTGCGGTCAACGACTGCTGGCTGTCGGATAAAGACCGTTTCTCCTACGAAGCCCTGGCAAGTGACGCACGCCTGACCCAGCCCTTGATTCGCCAGGGCGAGACCTGGCAGGAAGTCGGTTGGCAGGAGGCGCTGGAATTTGTCGCCACCCATCTGCAAGGGATTGCCCGCGAGCGTGGCGGGGACGCGATCGGCGCGCTGGCCTCGCCGCATTCCACCGTTGAAGAGTTGTTCCTGCTGCAAAAGCTGGTGCGCGGACTCGGTTCGCAAAACGTCGATTTCCGCCTGCGCCAAAGCGATTTCCGCGCTGACCCGGTACGGGCGGGCGCGCCGTGGCTGGGCATGGCGGTGGCTGACGTCGATACGCTCGATCGTCTGCTCGTGATCGGCAGTTTCCTGCGCAAGGATGCGCCGCTGCTGGCCCAGCGGGTGCGCCAGGCGGTGCGGCGTAACGGCCTGCAAGTGAGCGCGGTCGGCCCCAACGCCGAAGACTGGCTGCTCCCGGTGCGGGAGCGTGCCCTGGTCGCCCCGGCAGACATGGTTGATACGCTGGCCGGTATTGCTGTCGCCCTGGCTGCCAAACGTGGCGAAGCGCTTGCTGAGGCGCTTGTCGAAGATGTGGCTGCGCGTGTCGGCGGCGAGCCGTCCGCTGCGGCGAACGCGATTGCGGAAAATCTTGCCAGTGGCGAGAAGGTCGCGCTGTGGCTGGGCAACCTCGCGGTGCAACATGCGCGCGGGGCTGAATTACAGGTGTGGGCGCAGGAAATTGCCCGCCTGGGCGGTGGCAGCTTCGGCTTCATCGGTGAAGCGGCCAACTCCGTCGGCGGCTATCTGGCCGGTGCGGTTCCCGGCGCCCAGGGGGCGGATGCACAGGCGCTGATACGCACGCCGCGGGCGGCTTATGTGCTGCTGGGGGCCGAGCCCGCGCTGGATTTTGCCGATGGCGCCGCGACCGAAGCCGCGCTGGGCGCCGCCGCGCTGGTGGTGGCGCTGGGCGCGTTCGATGCGCCGTCGATCAGGAACGTGGCTGATGTGATGCTGCCGATTACGCCGTTTTCCGAGACTGCGGGCACCTTCGTCAATTGCGAGGGCCGGGTGCAGAGTTTCAATGCGGTGGTTCAACCGCTGGGCAATGCCCGTCCGGGGTGGAAGGTGCTGCGGGTTCTGGGCAATCTGCTCGAGATTTCCGGTTTCAGTCAGGAGACAGCGGAGGCGGTGCGCGATGAGGCGCTGGGGGACAACATCAGCGCCCGGCTCGACAATGCCGTGACCCGTGTTGCGCCAGCCCGGACGGTCGTCACCGGCCTGCAACGGGTGGCCGATGTGCCGATTCATTTTGCCGACCCCCTGGTGCGGCACGCGCCTTCGCTGCAAAAGAGCGGCGACGCGGCAGCGCCGGTGGCGCGCATGGCACAGCCGACGCTGGACGCGCTGGGGCTGAATTCAGGGGATCGGGTCAGGGTGAGCAGCGGGGCGGGACAAGTGGAACTCACGGCGGTGGTCGATGACGGCGTGGCGCGGGGGTGTGTGCGCGTTGCCGCCGCGCACCCGGCGACAGTGGCGCTCGGGCCGCTGGTCGGTGAATTGAGCGTGGAGCGAGTTTGATGGACGCGATTTTGCAACCGGTTGCCAATTTCTTCGGCCCGATCTGGCCTCTGGTGTGGAGCCTGGCCAAGATTGTGGTGCTGCTCATCCCGCTGATGCTGGGCGTGGCCTACATGACCTATGCCGAACGCAAGATCATCGGCTTCATGCAGGTGCGCATCGGCCCCAACCGCGTCGGCCCGCTCGGGCTGTTGCAGCCGATCGCCGATGCCTTGAAGCTGCTGTTCAAGGAAGTCATCATGCCCCGTGGCGCGAGCAAGGGACTCTACGTGCTCGGGCCGATTCTCGCCATTGCGCCGTCGCTGGCGGCGTGGGCGGTGATCCCGTTTGCCGACGGGGTGGTGATCGCCAACGTCAATGCCGGCCTGCTCTACCTGCTCGCCATCACCTCGGTCGAGGTCTACGGCATCATCGTTGCCGGGTGGGCGTCGAATTCGAAGTATGCGTTTCTCGGCGCGATGCGGGCTTCGGCGCAGATGGTGTCGTATGAAGTCTCGCTCGGTTTCGCCCTGATCTGCGTGTTGCTGATTTCATCCAGCCTCAACCTCTCCGACATCGTGAGCAGCCAGGGCACGGGTTGGGGGGCGAGCCACGGCGTCGGCTTCCTGTCGTGGAACTGGCTGCCGTTGCTGCCGATGTTCCTCGTCTATCTGATTTCGGGCATCGCCGAAACCAACCGCGCCCCGTTTGACGTGGTCGAAGGTGAGGCGGAGATCGTCGCCGGGCACATGGTCGAATACTCGGGCATGGCCTTTGCGATGTTCTTCCTCGCCGAATACGCCAACATGATTCTGGTGTCGACCATGACCGCCTTGCTGTTCCTCGGCGGCTGGCTGTCGCCGGTGGGCTTTCTGCCCGATGGTTTCCATTGGCTCGCGTTGAAGACGGCGTTCTTCCTCTTCGTGTTCCTCTGGGTGCGCGCCACCTTCCCGCGGTTCCGCTATGACCAGATCATGCGTCTGGGCTGGAAGGTGTTCATTCCGATCACGCTGGTGTGGGTGATCGTGGTTGCGGTGTGGCTGATGTCCCCGCTGTCGATCTGGAAGTGAAGGAATAGACATGGGCGCAAGGGATTCATTTTTCAGCCTGTTTCTCTGGGAGTTGCTCCAGGGGATGAAGGTGACGGGCCGTCACCTGTTTTCACGCAAGCTCACGGTGCAGTATCCGGAGGAGAAGACACCGCAAAGTCCGCGTTTCCGTGGTCTGCACGCGCTGCGCCGTTACCCCAACGGCGAGGAACGCTGCATTGCGTGCAAGTTGTGCGAAGCCGTCTGTCCGGCGATGGCGATTACCATCGAGGCCGGGCAGCGCGACGACGGCTCACGGCGTACCACCCGTTACGACATCGACCTGACCAAGTGCATTTTCTGCGGTTTCTGCGAAGAAGCCTGCCCGGTTGATGCCGTCGTCGAGACGCGGATTTTTGAATACCACGGCGAAGCGCGTGGCGACCTTTATTACACCAAGCAGATGTTGCTGGCGGTGGGCGAGCGCTATGAAGCGCAGATCGCGGCTGACAAGGCGCAGGACGCCAAATACCGCTAGGAGAACGCCGATGGAATTCAAGACTGTAGTTTTCTATTTTCTGGCGGCCATTCTGGTGCTGGCCGCGCTCCGGGTGATTACCGCCCGTAACCCGGTGCATGCCGTGCTCTTTCTGGTGCTGGCGTTTTTCAATGCCGGAGGCATCTGGATGCTGCTGGGGGCCGAATTTCTCGCCATCACCCTGGTGATGGTCTACGTCGGCGCGGTGATGGTGCTGTTCCTCTTCGTGGTGATGATGCTCGACATAGATTTCGCCCGCCTGCGCGATGGGTTCTGGAGCTATTTCCCGGTGGGGGCGCTGATCGGCGTGTTGCTCGCCTTCGAGATGATTCTGGTGCTGGGCAGCACCCGGTTCGGTTTCGAGGCTTTCCCCGTTGCCGACCCTGCGGCGGATTTCAGCAACACCCGCGAGCTGGGCCTGGTGCTCTATACCGAATACGTTTACCCGTTTGAGCTGGCTTCCCTCGTGCTGCTGGTAGCGATGATCGGGGCGGTGTCGCTGACGCTGAGAAAGCGCCGCGCCAGCAAGTATGTCCAGCCTTCGGCCCAGGTCGCCGTACATCGTGAAGGGCGGGTCGAGCTGGTGAAGATGGCGGCGGAAAAAGACGAGCCGACGGCGGCAGAAGCCGCAGCGGCAACTGACAACCCTGCGTCGGCGCCTGGCGCGACGGCAAAAAACTGAAACGGGAGACACGAACAATGCTTTCGCTTTCCCATTTTCTGGTTCTGGGCGCCATCCTGTTCTCGATCAGCGTGGTCGGAATCTTCATCAATCGCAAGAACCTCATTGTTCTGCTGATGGCGATCGAGCTGATGCTGCTGGCGGTCAACATCAATTTCATCGCCTTCTCCCATTACCGCGGCGACCTTGCCGGACAGGTCTTCGTTTTCTTCATCCTCACCGTGGCGGCGGCGGAATCGGCGATCGGGCTGGCGATTCTGGTGGTGCTGTTCCGCAATCTGCGCACGATCAATGTGGATGACCTGGACAGACTCAAGGGCTAAGGACGCGCGAACATGAGCATTTACAAGCTTTATCTCCTGGTGCCGTTCGCTCCGCTGCTCGGGGCGATCATCGCCGGACTCTTCGGCAAATGGGTCGGTCGTGCCGGGGCGCATACCGCCGCCATCCTGGGCGTCGGCATCGCTTTCATCGCCTCGGTGCTGATCTATCAGGACGTTCAGGCCGGACACGTCTTCAACGGCGCCATCTACACCTGGATGCAGGCGGGCGGGATTGATTTCGAGATCGGTTTCCAGATCGACAACCTGACCGTGATGATGATGCTGGTGGTCACCTTCGTGTCGCTGATGGTGCACATCTACACCATCGGCTACATGGCGGAAGACCCCGGTTATCAGCGCTTCTTCAGCTACATCTCGCTGTTTACCTTCTCGATGCTGATGCTGGTGATGTCCAACAACTTCCTCCAGCTCTTCTTCGGCTGGGAAGCGGTGGGGCTCGTCTCCTATTTGCTGATCGGCTTCTGGTACGAGCGCCCGACGGCGATCTATGCCAACCTCAAGGCGTTTCTGGTCAACCGCGTCGGCGACTTCGGTTTCCTCCTTGGCATTGGTCTGGTGGTGGCGGCAACCGGCAGCCTGGATTATCAGGAAGTGTTTGCCCGCGCCGATTTCCTCGCTGGCGAGACCATGGCCGTGACCGGCTGGCCGCTCCTCACCGCCATCTGCATCTGCCTCTTCATCGGCGCGATGGGCAAGTCGGCGCAGGTGCCGCTGCATGTGTGGCTGCCCGATTCGATGGAAGGCCCGACCCCGATCTCGGCCCTGATCCACGCCGCCACCATGGTGACGGCGGGCATCTTCATGGTGGCGCGCATGTCGCCGCTGTTCGAGCTGTCCGACACCGCGCTCTCCTTCGTGCTGGTGATCGGTGCGACCACGGCGCTGTTCATGGGCTTCCTTGGCATCGTGCAGAACGACATCAAGCGCGTGGTGGCCTATTCCACCCTGTCGCAACTGGGTTACATGACCGTGGCCCTGGGCGCGTCGGCCTATTCAGCGGCGGTGTTCCACCTGATGACGCACGCCTTCTTCAAGGCGCTGCTGTTCCTTGCCGCCGGTTCGGTCATCATCGGCATGCACCACGATCAGGACATGCGCAACATGGGCGGGCTGCGCAAATACATGCCGATCACCTGGATTACCTCGCTCATCGGCTCACTGGCCCTGATCGGCACGCCCTTGTTCTCCGGCTTCTATTCCAAGGACACGATCATCGAGGCGGTACACGCCGCGACCATCCCCGGCGCGGGTTACGCTTATGCCTGCGTGATCATCGGGGTGTTCGTGACGGCGTTCTATTCTTTCCGCATGTATTTCCTCGTCTTCCATGGCAAGGAGCGTTTCGGCCACGCCCCCGCCCACGATCCTCATCTTCATGACGCGGAGAGTGAAGAACACCACGGTCTCGCGCCGGGGCAAAAGCCGCACGAATCGCCGTGGGTGGTGACGATACCGCTGATTCTGCTGGCGATTCCCTCATTCCTGATTGGCGCCATCACCATCGAGCCGATGCTGTTCGGCGGCTGGTTCGACGATGTGATCTTCGTCGGCAACCACGTTGGCCTGACGGAAGCGCGGGAGACTTTCCACGGCTGGTGGGGGATGGCCTTGCACGGCCTGACCAGTGCGCCGTTCTGGCTGGCGCTGGCGGGCGTGGTGGTGGCCTGGGTGTTCTATCTGGTGAAGCCGGATATCCCCGGCGTCATTGCGCGCACTTTGCGCCCGATCACCACCGTGCTGGAGAACAAGTATTACTTCGACCGCTTCAACGAGATCGTGTTTGCCGGCGGCGCACGCCTGATCGGCAGAGGCTTGTGGCGGGGCGGGGATCAGGGGCTGATCGACGGCGGGGCGGTTGGCGGCTCGTCGAGGCTCGTCTCCTGGGCGGCGCGCATCCTCAGCCTGTTCCAGACCGGGCACATTTACCATTATGCATTTACCATGATCATCGGGGTGTTCGTGCTGCTCACCTTCTGGATTAATCGTGGTTGACAAGAAAAGCGAACGCGCCACAGGCGGCGCACTGAACGGAAAACAACAATGACGGACATTCCCTTCCTCAGCCTGGCGATCTGGGTGCCGATAATCGGCGGGCTGGTGGTGCTCGCCACCGGCTCAGACCGCGCCGCGCCGCTGGCGCGCACGCTGGCGCTGATTACGGCGGTTTTTGCTTTCGCCGTGACGATTCCCCTTTATCTGCGCTTCGATGCCGCTTTCTCCGGGATGCAGTTCGTCGAGTTCGCGCCATGGATTACCCACTTCGGCGGGCACATCGGTGGCAGTGGCAACATCAACTACCATCTGGGGATTGATGGCATCTCGGTGTGGTTCATTCTGCTCAATGCCTTCATCACCATTCTGGTGGTGATCGCCGGCTGGCAGGTGATCCAGAACCGCGTGGCGCAGTACATGGCGGCCTTCCTCATCATGTCGGGGCTGATGAACGGCATCTTTGCCGCGCTCGACGGGGTGCTGTTCTATGTCTTCTTCGAAGCCTCGCTGATTCCGCTCTATCTCCTGATCGGGATCTGGGGTGGGCCGAACCGGGTGCATGCGGCAATCAAGTTCTTCCTGTTTACCCTGGCCGGCTCTCTGCTGATGCTGCTGGCGTTGCTCTACCTCTACAACATCTCAGGCAGTTTCAGCATCATCGACTGGCATCAGCAGCGTGAAGGGCTGAGCGCCGGGGTGCAGAACGTGATCTTCCTCGCCTTCCTCGTCGCCTTCGGGGTCAAGGTGCCGATGTGGCCGGTGCACACCTGGCTGCCCGATGCCCACGTCGAAGCGCCGACCGGCGGCTCGGTGGTGCTGGCGGCCATCGCGCTCAAGCTGGGGGCTTATGGTTTCCTGCGTTTTTCGCTGCCCATCGTGCCCGATGCCGCCATTGCGCTCGCGCCGCTGGTGATTGCGCTGTCCCTGATTGCGGTGGTCTATATCGGCCTCGTCGCGCTGGTGCAGGCGGACATGAAGAAGCTCGTCGCCTATTCCTCGATTGCGCACATGGGCTTCGTCACCCTGGGCTTTTTCATGTTCAACCCGCTCGCGGTTGAAGGCGCGCTGGTGCAGATGATCTCCCACGGCTTCGTCTCCGCCGCGATGTTCCTGTGTATCGGCGTCCTCTACGACCGCATGCACTCGCGCCAGATTGCCGATTACGGCGGGGTGGTGCACACCATGCCGAAGTTCGCCGCCTTTTTCATGTTGTTCGCGATGGCCAATGCCGGTTTGCCGGCGACTTCAGGCTTCGTTGGCGAATTCATGGTGATTCTCGGCGCAGTAAAATACAACTTCTGGGTTGCGTTCTTTGCCGCGACCACGCTGATTCTCGGTGCGGCCTACACCCTGTGGATGTACAAGCGGGTGGTGTTCGGCGCGGTGCGTAACAGCCACGTCGCCGCGCTGACCGATATCAATGGGCGCGAGTTTTTCTTCCTCGCCGTGCTGGCCCTGTGCGTGCTGGCGATGGGCGTCTATCCTTTCCCCTTCACCGAAGTGATGCATGTGACGGTGAATGATCTCCTGAGGCATGTTGTCGCGGGCAAGCTCTAAGGCGCGCGGGTCTCCAATTACAAACCAGGTCAAACGATGAACTTTGTTGTTCCAGAAACTGGACAGTATCTTTCCCCCGCAGCCGGCGAAATTTTCGTGGCGCTGGCGGTGCTGGTGATCATGCTGGCGACGGTGTTTGCCCGCCGCGCCGCCAGGGGGCTTGCCTACTTCCTCACCCAGCTCACGCTTCTCGTGACGGCGCTGATCACCATCAGCACGCTCGACAGCAATACCCATTTCACTTTCAGCGACATGTTCGTGAGCGATCCGCTCAGCGGCCTGCTCAAGCTGGTGGTCGTGTTCGCGGTGATGGTCGCCTTGCTCTACGGGCGCGGCTATCTGGCCGACCGCAAGCTCGACCGCCCGGAGTATTACCTGCTCGTGCTGCTGATGACGCTCGGCATGATGGTGATGATCACCGCCAACCACATGCTCGTGCTCTATGTCGGGCTGGAGATGATGTCGCTGGCGCTCTACGTGCTGATCGCGTTTGATCGTGACTCGGTGCGCTCGACCGAAGCGGGGATGAAGTATTTTGTCCTCGGTGCGCTGGCCTCCGGCCTGCTGCTCTACGGCATGTCGATGGTCTATGGTGCGACCGGCTCGCTCGATCTCACCATCATCGCGAATAAAACGTCTGCCTTCGCCATCGACTCCCCGTCGACCGATCGCACGGTGCTGCTGTTCGGCATCGTCTTCATCGTCGCCGGGATCGCGTTCAAATTCGGTGTCGTGCCTTTCCACATGTGGGTGCCCGACGTCTATCAAGGTGCGCCGACCGCCGTGACCCTGCTCATCGCCACCGCGCCCAAACTCGCCGCGTTTGCGATGGCGGTCAGGCTGCTGGTGTGGGGGCTGCCCCACCTGGCCTTCCACTGGCAAAGCATGCTGATGTTCGTGGCCGCGGCCTCGATCATTCTGGGCAACCTCGCCGCGCTGGTGCAGCATGACCTGAAGCGCATGCTGGCGTATTCGGGCATTTCGCACATGGGCTTCGTGCTGCTGGGGCTGCTGTCAGGCTTTGCCCACGATGGCGTCGTCTTCAACGAGCCGATCTATTCACACCGCTGGTTCAGTCTGGCCTTCAGCGGCGCGCTGTTCTATGCGATCTCCTATGTGCTGATGAGCCTTGCCGCCTTCGGCATGATCGTGCTGCTGTCGCGGGCGGGCTTCGAGGCCGTGCGCATCGACGACTTCAAGGGCTTGAATCGGCGCAGCCCCTGGTTTGCGGCGATGATGATGTTCGTGATGTTCTCCATGGCAGGCATCCCTTTCTTCGTCGGCTTCTTCGCCAAGTTCATCGTGTTGCAGGCGGTGCTTGAAGCGGGCCATCTGTGGCTGGCCGTGGTGGCGATCGTGATGTCGGTGATTGGCGCCTTCTACTATCTGCGCATCGTGAAGCTGATGTATTTCGATGAGCCGGTGGATGCCTCCCCGCTGCGCGCCCCGGCTGAGCTACGGGTGATGCTCTCGGTCAATGGTCTGGCAGTCGCCGTGCTCGGTATCGCTCCGCAAGCCTTGCTGACCTTGTGCGAGCACGCCTTCCGTGCTTCGTCGCTCTATCGGTGATGACCCAGTCCGCCGCCGTCTGGGTTGTGCTGGGGCTCGCCCTCATCGCCGCCAACCTGCCGTTTCTGTTCGAGCGCGTGCTGCTGGTGATGCGTCCCCGCGCGGGCCGCAAAGCCTTTGGCTGGCGGGTGCTTGAGCTGGTGGTGCTGTATTTCATCGTCGGCGGCGCTGCCGCCGTGTTCGAGCACGGTGCGTATGGCGTGGTCTACCCCCAGGGCTGGGAGTTCTACGCCATCACCGCCTGCCTGTTTCTGGTGTTCGCGTTTCCCGGATTTGTGTACCGCTACCTATGGCACAGCCCGCGACGGGCGACCGCCGCCAGTTCGGCCAATGAAGTGGCATGAACAGCGAGGCCGTCGATTCGCTGTTTGAAGCGACGCTGGAATCCGGACTTGAGCTGAGACCGCGATGGCCCTGACCGAGCAGGCGCGCTGGATGCTCGACATGGTGAACCGTGTCGGTGCGCCACGCTTCCACGAATTCTCCCCGGAACAGGCACGGCGCTCGTACCGCAAACTGCAACTGGCCTTCGGCTTTCCACCGCCCGAAGTCGGTGCCGAAGTTGGCACGGTAGACACGATCTTCATCCCGCGCCCGGACGGCAGCAGCATGGAAGCGCGCCTTTACCGCCCCGTGCCCGGCGCGCCAGCCGGATCAGGCGCACACGGGGCGCTCGCCCCCTTTCTGATTTTTTACCACGGTGGCGGCTGGTGTGTCGGCGATCTGGACAGCTACGACACGCTCTGCCGCAAGTTTGCCAACGGCAGCGGGGCAGTAGTGCTGGCGCCCCATTACCGCCTCGCGCCCGAGCATCCCTTTCCCGCCGCGCCCGATGATGCGCTGCTGGCAGTAAGCTGGGCGCGTGCCCACGGCCATGATTTCGGCCTCG
>BNUB01000051.1 GCA_025997045.1 Betaproteobacteria bacterium | reverse complement strand
CGCCGGGCGCCGCCGTGGGGAGGGAAATCGTTTCCGGGCTACGCCCTCCAACGCTTCCCCTCCCCACGGCAAAAAGCGGACATTTCTATCTTGCCCAAATACCGGACATTTCTACTTTGCCTTGACACTCATTGGCAACTCACAGGCTGCAAAAAGTGAGTTCAAACGACAGATCGCGCTCGGCGAGCCGTGGGCGGGCGACCGTCTCCGGGAGCAGGAAGCGCACGTTCAGGGCGTATTTGTTGGCGCTGATCTCCGGCACCACGGCCTCCTGCCGGGAGACGCGGATGCACACCATCTGCGCGGTGTGCCCGGTCATGGTGAGCTGGAAAGCGCCCTGATGAGCCAGCTTGATCGCCGGCTGCCCGCTGCTGCGCAACAGCCGCAGCACGATCTCCACCCCGTCCTGAATCGGTTTCAGTGGCCGCCCCCAGGTTTCGAGATCGTGGCGGCGGGTTTCGGTGTCGCGCTTGAGCCAGTAATGATAGGACGGCAGATCAAATTCGCACGCCCCGCCGGGAATGGCGGCACGGCCACGGATGTTCATCAGCCATTCGTTTTCACGCAAGTACTGACCGACCCTGCCCGCCATCGTCAGGAGATGGGACGACGCCTGTTCGATCTCGTAGAGTGCGCCTTCGAGCGCCTCTTCGGAGATGCCGGGATTGTTGCGGAACGAGAGCAAAGTCTGGCGCTGGCGTTCGAGTTCCTGACACAGATCAATCTTGAAATCTGTGCCGCGCCCGGCCACGCCGAGGATTTCAAACAGCGCGAGCAGCGCGGCGTGGTGATCCAGCGCGTCATTCCCGCTGCAGAAATGAGCACTTTTTTGAAATAAATCCTCCAGCCGCAGCAGGGTGCGAATGCGCTCGTTGAGAGGATATTCGTAAGTGATCACAGGCACGTTCCAGCGGCGGAACAGAAGGAGGGAGAATGCTCCGGATAGTATCACAGCCCGGTCGGCATATTTTGTGACGGCGTTCACCGTTTTAACCCGGCAACAAAATGCACGAATGCAGGGATGGATGCGCGACGCCCGGCACGTTCACGTTGGTACCGGACACGACGATGCTCCACCCATAAAAAAACCGGGCCGAAGCCCGGTTTTCAATGCTTCCAACACCCACCCCAACCCTTGCGGGCCGGGGTGAGCGCGTGCGACAGATGCTTATTTTCTCAGCAAACGCACCGGCAGGGTGGTGCCATACACTGCACCGCTGGCCGGGCTGTAGACATTGATCGCGCTGTACGCAATGAACGGCAAATTGGTCAGCGAGTTCAACAGTGCGTGGTGCTGAGTAGCGACGTTAGTCAGGCTGAAGCCATAACCATTAGCGCCAGGTCTGCCACCCGTACTACTGACGACATTGGCATCGAAATATCCCCAGCCGTCACGATAGTCAGAAGGCAGGTCATTCTTGGTCAGCCGGGCGCTCAACGCTTCGGAGTACTGGGTCGTGCTATTGATTGCCAGCACCGAGACTTCGCCCTTCAGGCCGGTGGGATCAGTATGCGAGGGCTGGGCCGGTGAAAAGATGGAACCGGTAACGGGAGCCGCTTCAAACGTTCTCTCTTCACGATCGTAGAAAGTCGTACCACGCACCACGATGCTGTTGCCCTTGCCGCTCAACGAGGAATACGGCGTGTTCAGCTCACCCGCAACATTCCATAAACCTGAGGGACTCGTAAACACGCGATGGCCCGGGTCGCTAGTCGTCGGGGTGGTGACTTCCGTGTACCAGTAGTAGTAGCGACGGACGGGCTGGTTGAGCACGATATCGGTCGAGGCGTTGAGCCCCAGGTTGGTGACATACTCGAAGCGGAAACCGTCAGCTTGCAGCGCGGCCGCAACCAGGTCACGTTGCGCAGCCGCCGGGCCACCGGGGTATGCAACCCCACCGGCGACAACGATATCAGCCTCAGTAGTGGCAGAGCTATTGGCAAAATCAATCTCCGCTACCTCAACTCTGGTTGGCGTTGACAGGTCGGGCAAGTCAACTTCCAGCAGTTGGAGGCCGGCGAGACCGGTAGGGGTGACACCATAGCCAGTGTAGCCATCTTTGCCGAAAATCTTGTCGGCGGTGATGCCTTCACCTACAGCCCAATCCACATCTACCGCGTTTTGATCGAAATAGCTCTTGATCGAGCCAAGGTAGCTGGCTCTCGGCGACCTGTTGGTGCCACGGTTCTCAACTGAAGAGGTGTAGAAGAAACCGTCTGTGTTGGCGGCGGCAAAAGCGCCTGCATTACTCTGAACGCCATCAATCACCGGCACGTTCTTCAGTGCGGTGGCTTGCAGCGTATAGGCCTTTCTGCTGCCGACGTTGATAACCGACACATAGCTTGAAATCCCGTCGGTAGGAAATTGCAGCCAGTCGTCGGAAGCCATCTTGGCGGAACGACCGAACTGGCCCTTGCCGTTGTACCACGCACCCTTTGCCGGCTTGACACCACCACCCGTAGTAACCGGCTGCTCGGGAGCTGCCCAACCATTCCAGTCGCCGTTGGTGTTGTCAACGGCCTGGTCGTCTATCACATTGTAGAGGTGAACACCCACATGACCCGCAGCGTCCGAAATTGTTTGGCCGACAGCTGGGTAGGTCCAGTAGCTGTCCTGAATCAGGCTGTCAATGGTTGACTTATAGATGTCCTCAGTGGCGCACGGGGGGGTTCCATTGACGTGCTTGGTGACGGTGTAGAGCGGGTTGACGTGGCTCGCAGTAACCTGGTCGTCACGCTCGGGGGCAGCAAATTCGAGATCCGCGCCGGCGGACGCCGCGTCGGCGCCATTCAGGCGCGGCGGAATATCGGCCAGGGTGATGATCTCGACATAGCCTTCGAGGGTGTGGCCACTTGTGCCTTCCACACGTTGGTCAGCGTGGAACCTCACCCCCCCTGCGGGAATTTGCGGACGGGTGCAAGTCTTGTCTTCGGACTTGTTCAGCTTGGCAACGTACTGGTCAGTGACGGAATCATATTCCTTGGTGAGCGCGGCAGTCCAGATGTCACCCGGAGACAGGAAGACCTGAAAGTCAAGCACGTCGTCCGACCATTCCGCGCTGCGGAAGCGCACTTTCAGCACTTTACCGTTGAGGGTGTCGTTGTTGGTGATGGACAGCGCCACGGTGTTGCCTTCCTGCACGCTGTAGTAAGGCACGATGTTGATGAGACCAGTATAGTCTTCGGCCACCACGACATTACCCGGCAATGCGACACGCTGAGTATTACCCGTGATGGTCGTAGCCGTCACAACGTCCTCAAAGTTCGACGTTGCCGCCACCGCCAGCCCACTCATCGCACCGAGCGCAAGCGCTACGTTTACTGCGAGGAACTTCTTTTTCATGTAGAAAAACTAGAGTCCCGCCGTCACTGGCTTTGCAGCCCGCTGACGTCGCAAATGGGCACAAATCAGGGCACAAATCAGGGTGCACAAAACACGCATCAAGCATAAAACTATGCCCCAGGCGCAAATGCGAGCCATTTTCGGCAAGACACACGGGGTGAAATCGAAGACATCAAGAAACCGGATTACCCATACCGGGTAAGCCAGACTATTTTTGCAAAACAGCCCACCATGGGCACAAATATGGGCACAAATTTGTGCCAAAAGCTGCGGTTTTATGCTGGATGATATAACTCGGCGTCACGCACCTGACCCCGCATGTTTCTTCGCGGGAACTCGACAGCCACTTGGCATTTGTCCGAAAAAAGTATATAAATATCGGACAGGAGGGGTAATGTCCGCGCTCAAATCCCACATCTCGGCCCTGATCGAAGCGGCTGAACCCGGACAAGTTTGGGTGCCGACCGACTTTGCGCAGTTGGGCAGTCGTGAGGCGATCGACAAAACGCTGCAGCGCATGGTGCAGGCGGGGGCGTTGCGTCGCATCGACAGGGGGCTGTATGACAGGCCCAAGGTCAATAGCCTGACCAAACGTCCAACCACTCCGGATTACCGCGCCGTGGCGGAAGCCATTGCCCGCCGCGATCACCTGCGCCTGTTGGTAGACGGCATGACCGCCGCCAATGACCTCGGCCTGACCGATGCGGTGCCAGCGCGTGTCACCCTCCATACCGACACCCGTCGCCGCGCAATTCAGCTGGACAAACTCACCATTGAATTCAGGCAGACAGCGCCAAGCCGTCTTTACTGGGCGGGGCGTCCGGCCATGCGTATCGTACAGGCGCTGCACTGGTTGAAAGACACTTTGACTACTGAGCGTTCTCTTGTCCTGAACAGGCTGACCAAGGTGCTGGCCGACCCTGTTCACGGCGCTGCGCTGCGCCAGGATCTGCTTGAAGGTTTCAACGTGTTGCCGGCGTGGATGCAAAGTCTGGTGCGTGAACTCCCCGGATGTGACCCGCAGGCTGCGTCGACTGCAACACCTCACCCGGTCAAACACGTGGAGGCCCGTTGAATCCGGCATTCCATTCCGTCATCACCGCCAGCGATGCCGAGCGGCGAGATTTGTTTCTTGGCGCCTCGGCTCGCCTTGGTACAGCGGTTCAAAACATCGAGAAGGATTTCTGGGTCTGTTGGACACTGGATGCGCTGTTCAATGGCCTGGAAGCGGGTGGCCCCCGCCTGCTGTTCAAGGGCGGCACTTCGCTCTCCAAGGCCTTTGGTCTCATCTCCCGCTTTTCCGAAGACATCGACATCACCGTGTTCCGCGATGACCTGGGGCAGCATGCCGGGATTGCCGACCTGGACGCGCTGAGTGGCAAGAAGCGCCGTGCACGTCTCGAAGCCATCCGCGCCGCATGCCAGGCTTATATCACGGGGCCATTGACCGCGCAGTTCACCCGAATCGCGGCGTCTGTCATTCCCGTGCGCCGCTTTCGACTGGAACCCGACCCGGACGACAGGGAGGGTCAGAGCCTGTTGTTCTGGTATCCCGCGGTCACGGCCACCACCGGCGATTACATCCGCTCAGCCGTCAAGATCGAGGCAGGCGCCAAGTCTGCACTCGATCCGCATATCGCGTCCTCCGTCGCCCCTTACATCGCACAGGAGCTGCCCGACCTGGATTTGACCGTGACGGATGTGATCAGCGTGAAGCCTGAACGCACCTTCTGGGACAAAATCATGATCCTGCACGGGCTGCGCCAGTGGCACGACCGTCGCGGCGAGCTGCGACACGGCGGGCAGCGCGTCTCACGGCACTATTATGACGTGCATCAACTGATGCAGACGTCATCGGTCACCGCGTGGCAAGCTGATTACGCGCTGGCGAACGACTGCGCCCATCATGCGAGGCTGTTCTTTGGCAGCGCCGATCTGGGACTCGAAAGCGCGACGCCCGGCACGTTCACCTTGGTACCGGACACGACGATGCGCGACGCACTCAGAAAAGACTATGACGCGATGGCGGGCATGATTTTCGGCGACATTCCGCCATTCGACACGGTGCTGCACAGCGCAGAACACTTCGAGCAGCTCGTCAATGGCGCTGCAATGGCCGCATTCACCACAAAAGGAACGTAGCGGTTATGCGCGATCCATAAAAAAACCGGGCCGAAGCCCGGTTTTCAATGCTTCCAACACCCACCCCAACCCTTGCGGGCCGGGGTGAGCGCGTGCGACGGATGCTTACTTGTTCACACGCACTGGCAGGGTGGTGCCATACACTGCACCGCTGGCCGGGCTGTAGACGTTGATCGCGCTGTACGCAATGTACGGCAACCAGGTCCGATTCTTCAGCAGAAGGTGAGCCTGCCCGCCTGTGGCCGGGGCAAAGCCCAAATTATCACCGGCGGCAGTCAATTCAGCCGCTGTAGGCTTACCAACGACAGCCTCCGTCGTCGTCGTGAGGTAGCCCCAACCGTTGCGATAACCACCGCCAACTGTCGCGACGTTCTTGGTCAGCTTGGCGCCCAGTGCTTCGGAGGGCTGGCCCGTAACGCCATTGACCGCGATCACCGAAACTTCACCGATCAGGAGCTGAGGGAGCTGAGGGACGCTGGGCGCAGGCGAGAAGCTGGAACCGCCAGACGGCGCAACAACCGCTTCCTCTTCACGACCGGTGAAGCTATAGCCACCAACCTTGATGCTGTTGCTCGCGCCTGCCAATGAGGCGTACGGCGTATTGGACTCACCAAAGACATTCCAGTACCCGCTAGGAGCCGAAAACTCGCGGTGGTAATTCGTCGCGCTTGCAGCCGCATACCAGTAGTAATAACGACGAACAGGCTGGTTGACCACGATGTCGGTCGAGGCGTTGAGCCCCAGGTCGGTGACATACTCGAAGCCAAAACCCTGCGCTTGCAGCGCAGCAGCAACCAGGTCACGCTGTGCGGCAGCCGCACCACCGGGGTAATGCGCGCCAGCAACCGGACGGAGCACGCCAGCCGACACCCCCGTCGACGGGATCACTGCTGCGACTGCGGCAGTGGTTGGCGTTGACAGGTCGGGCAGGTCAAGCTCGTTCAATTCGAGGCCAGCGTAGGCGACGATACCAGTGACACCGAAAGCCCCCCCTGTGTCGCCGAAGATCTTGTCGGCAGTAATCTTTTCGCCGAGGCCGGCCCACGTCACGGTCACAGGATTTTGTTCGAAGTAGGCCTTGATCGCACCATGGTAGTCCGTAGCTGAAGCACCATAAGCGCCACCATTTTGTACCGCAGCGGTGGTGTAGAGACCAGCAGCAGCGGCATCATCAGCGTCATTGAGCCCTTCCAGCACCGGCGCGTTCTTCAGCGCGGTGGCTTGCAGCGTATAGGCCTTGCGATCCTGGACGTTGATCACCGTCACATAGCTCGAAATCCCGTTGGTGGGAAATTGAAGCCAGTCATCGGTGACGTGATTCTTGTCGGCGCCAAACTGGCTCTTGCCATCGTACACGGCGCCTTGCGGCTGAGGAGTCGTAAACGCGGGGTCGTCGGTTTGGTAAAGGTGGATACTCGTAGCATCATCGACGGTCGCACCCGCATTCGGGTACTTCCAGTAGCTGTCTTGAACCAGAGCGTCGATGGTGGCTTTATACACGGCGTCGTTGGTGTAGGCCAGGGGCGCAGCGCCTGCGGCGCTATGCTTGGTGACCGTGTAGAGCGGGTTGGTGTGAACCTCGTCAGCACTGCCGCTACCACCAATGACCGTATCATCAAGGCCACCACCGAATTCCGCAGCGGCGCCATTATTCTTGCCATTCAACGTCGGCGGAATGTCGGCCAGGGTGATGATTTCGACATAACCTTCGAGGGTATTGCCTGGTTCACCCGCCACACGGAGGTCAGCCTGGAACGGTACACCCCCAGCGGGGATGAGCGGACGGGTGACAGTGGTGTCGCCGGTCGGGTTCAGCTTGGCGACACCGCCCTCATTGGTGAGCGCGGCAGTCCAGATGTCGCCCGGCGAGAGGAAGACCTGAAAGTCAAGCACGTCGTCCGACCATGTCGCGCCACGGAAACGCACTTTCACGACCTTGCCGTTCTTCTGGTCGTTGTTGGTGATGGACAGCGCGACGGTGTTGCCGCCTTGTACGCTGTAGTAAGGCACGACGTTGATGATGCCAACATAGCTCTCGGACACCACGACGTTACCCGGCAACGCGACGGATTGCGCACCAGTTACTGGTGCCGCCGTAACTGGCTTAGCGGCAAGCGTCGTATTCGCGACAGCAGCATAAGCCGCGCTCCCGACGACCATCGCACCGAGCGCGAGCGCTACGTTTACTGCGAGGAACTTCTTTTTCATGTAGAAAAACTAGAGTCCCGCCGTCACTGGCTTTGCAGCCCGCTGACGTCGCAGATGGGCACAAATCAGGGTGCACAAAACACGCATCAAGCATAAAACTATGCCCCAGGCGCAAATGCGAGCCATTTTCGGCAAGACGCACGGGGCGAAATCGAAGACATCAAAAACCCAGATTACCCATATCGGGCAAGTCAGACTATTTTTCAAAACAGCCCACCATGGGCACAAATATGGGCACAAATTTGTGCCAAAAGCTGCGGTTTTATGCTGAATGGTTGAAGATGTCTTATCGCCCGGCAGCGGGGGCGAAACGTTCGACGACGTAGTGGCTCATGCTCTTGGCAAGTTCGTCTTCGCCGAGGAAAGTGATGCCGATGTTCTCGCTGCGCAGCAGGCGCAATTCGTCAGCATTGTGGGCGCGCACGACGACTTCGATGTCCGGGTTCAGGGTGCGGGCGATATCGACCACCGTGCGTACATCCACGGGGGAGGAGGTTGCCACGACCAGCATCGCGGCTTTGGCGATGTGGGCCTGGATCAGGACGCCGGGGTCGATCGCGTCGCCATAGACGGCGGCGATGCCTTTTTTGCGCAGGTCTTCCACGCACTCGCGGTTTTGTTCGGCGACGACGTAGGGGATGTTGCGCTCTCCGAGCGCGGTGGCGACGCGCTGGCCGACGCGGCCAAAGCCGACCAGTACGACTTGCCCTTCCAGATATTTGCGGTCGGTGCTCATCGGCAATTGGGCGTATGGGTCTTCGCGCTGGTTGAGACGGCGGGCGATGGAGAAACGGGCCAGCAGCCCGCGTTGCAGGGCCGGGACGAAGGCGAACACGAGGGGATTGAGGGCAATGGAAATCAGCGCGCCGGCCAGTATCAGGTTCATCGCTTCGGGAGAGGCCAGGCCCAGGGTCAGGCCCAGACCCGCCAGGATGAAAGAGAATTCGCCAATCTGGGCGAGACTGGCGGCAACGGTCAGGGCGGTGTTGAGGGGGTAGCGGAACACCAGCACCAGGGCCGCGGCGGCGAGCGATTTGCCGAGGATGATGATCAGCACCGTTGCCAGCACCTTGATCGGCGCTTCCACCAGGATCGTGGGGTCGAACAGCATGCCGACCGAGACGAAAAACAGCACGGAGAAGGCGTCCCGCAGCGGCAGCGATTCGGTGGCGGCACGATGGCTGAACTCCGATTCGCGCATCACCATGCCGGCGAAGAAGGCGCCGAGGGCAAACGAGACGTTGAACAGGGTGGTTGCGCCATACGCAATCCCGATGGCGGTGGCGATGACCGACAGGGTGAACATCTCACGCGAACCGGTGCGGGCGACTTGCCACAGCAGCCAGGGAATGACGCGCCGACCGGCCACGAGCATCAGGGCAATGAAGGCGGTGATCTGGAGCAGGGTTTTGCCGATTGCGGCCCACAGCGAATCCTGATCGGCGACGGTGCTGACATCGCCGCCCAGAATGCCCGCCAGCGGCGGCAGCAGCACCAGGATCAACACCGTGGCGAGGTCTTCCACCACCAGCCAGCCTACGGCGATGCGACCATTCATGGTCTCCAGCACGCCGCGCGCTTCCAGCGCCTTGAGTAGCACAACGGTGCTGGCGCAGGACAGGGACAGGCCGAACACGAGGGCGTCGCCCCATTCCCAGCCCCAGAACCTGGCCAGCAAGAGGCCAAGCAGGGTGGCCAGACTCATCTGCGCTACCGCGCCGGGAATGGCGATGCGCTTGACCGTGAGCAGATCGCCGAGGGAGAAATGCAGCCCGACGCCGAACATCAGCAGCATGACGCCGATCTCTGCGAGCTGCGAGGCGATGCTCATGTCCGCGACGATGCCGGGGGTCATCGGGCCGATGACGATGCCGGCGATCAGGTAGCCGACCAGGGCGGGGACGTGCACGCGCTCGGCAATGAAGCCCAGCAACAGGGCCATGCCGAAACCGGCGGCGATGGTTGTGATCAGCGGGAGATTGTGTTCCACCTGGTTCCAGAGAAGAGTGATGTGCGCATGAGGGGGGCGAACAAGCGACTGGATTCTCTCATGTTTTACGTTATCACTTATGCCGCGCCTGTGTGGCAATGTAACGGGCGCGGCATTTTACTTCTCGTGCGCGGCGTCGGCGGCGTGTTCGTCGTCCATGCCCAGCTCCTGAATTTTGCGCGTGATCGTGTTGCGGCCAATGCCAAGGAGTTGGGCGGCTTCGATGCGGCGACCGCCGGTGTTCACCAGCGCGCGCCGGATCAGGGTGCGCTCGAACTCGCGGGTCAGGCGATCGAACACTTCGCCGGGGGCGGCGCCGAGCAGATGATCGGCCTCGATCCCCAACCCTTCGGTCCAGTTGGTCTGCGTCTCGTGGGTGGGCTGGTCGCGCATTTCGGGCGGCAGATCGTCGGCTTCGACCACCTGCGCGGGGGCCATGACCGTGAGCCAGTGGCACAGGTTTTCGAGTTGGCGGATGTTGCCGGGGAAGGAGAGGGTTTGCAGGTACTTGAGCGCGGCGTCCGAGATGCGTTTGGGCTCTACCCCCAGCGTCACCGCACTGCGCTGGAGGAAGTGACGCACCAGAATGGGGATGTCCTCGCGCCGTTCACGCAAGGGCGGCAGGCGCAGGCGGATGACGTTGAGACGGTGGAAGAGGTCTTCGCGGAACAGGCCCTGGCGTACCCGTTCTTCGAGATCCTGATGGGTGGCGGCGATGACCCGGACGTTGGAATGAATCGGCTGGAGGCCGCCGACGCGATAAAAGTTGCCGTCGGAGAGCACCCGCAACAGGCGGGTCTGCAATTCGGCGGGCATGTCGCCGATTTCATCCAGGAACAGGGTGCCTTCGGCGGCCTGCTCGAAGCGGCCACGGCGCTGCGCTGCGGCGCCGGTAAACGCGCCGCGTTCGTGGCCGAAAAGTTCGGATTCGAGCAGATCGCGGGGAATCGCCGCAGTATTGATCGCGATGAAGGGGGCGTCTTTGCGCGGGCTGTGGCGGTGGAGGGCGCGGGCGACGAGCTCCTTGCCGGTGCCGGATTCGCCATTGATCATCACCGTGGCGTGGGATTGCGACATCCGCCCGATGGCGCGGAACACCTCCTGCATGGCCGAGGCCTGGCCCAGAATCTCGGGCGCGAGCAGCGGGTCTTCGCTCGTATTGGCCTGCACCGGGCTTTGTTCCAGCGCACGGCGCACCAGCGCAATGGCCTGATCGACATCGAAGGGTTTGGGCAGGTATTCAAACGCGCCGCCCTGAAACGCCGAGACCGCGCTCTCCAGATCGGAGTAGGCGGTCATGATGATGACCGGTAGCTGCGGGTAGCGCTCCTTGACCCGGCGCAGCAGGGTCAGGCCCGACTCGCCCGGCATGCGGATGTCCGAGAGCATGACCTTGGGCGGCGGCTCGTCGGTCAGCGCGGTAAGCGCCTCGTTGGCCGAGGCGAAGCTGCGGAAATCAATTTCCTCGCGGCCCATGGCCTTTTCCAACACCCAGCGGATGGAGCGGTCGTCGTCGATAATCCAGACTGTATTCATAGTGTCTTCCGTGCGCACCATTACGGTGCATCAGGCGATGGCTCAATCCCGTCCGGTGACCGGAATCAGGACGGTGAAACAGGTGTATCCGGGCTGACTCACAACTTCGATCATGCCCTGATGGCGGTCGATGAAGCTTTGTGCCAGCGACAGGCCCAGACCACTCCCCCCCTCACGGCCCGAGACCAGCGGATAGAAAATCTTGTCGCGGATGTCTTCCGGGATGCCGGGGCCGTTGTCGATCACTTGCAATTCCAATGCCATCTTGTAACGGCGCTTGGCCAGCGTGACCTGACGGGCAACCCGGCTCTTCAGGCGGATGTTGCCCTCGCCTTCCAGCGCCTGGGCCGCGTTGCGGGTGATGTTGAGGATGGCCTGGATCAGTTGCTCGCGGTCGGCGGTCAATTCCGGCAGGCTGGTGTCGTAATCGCGGGTGATGCTGAGGCGGGGGAATTCGGCCAGGATCAGCCGTCGCACCCGCTCCAGCACGTCATGAATGTTGAGCTGGCTCGGGCGCAGCACGCTGTGCGAGGTCAGCAGCCGGCTCATCAAGTCCTGCAGGCGGTCGGCCTCGGCGATGATGACTTCGGTGTATTCGCGCAACAGCGGATCGGCGAGTTCGCGTTCGAGCAACTGCGCCGAGCCGCGAATGCCGCCGAGCGGGTTTTTGATTTCGTGGGCGAGGTTGCGGATCAGCTCACGATTGGCCTGCTGCTGCTGCAGGAGTTGCTCTTCGCGCGCAACCCGGAGCTGGGCCTCGATCGGGCGGAATTCAAGCAACAGCTTCACCCCCGCCACATCGACCGGGCTGACGGTGCAGTCGATATTGAGTTCGCCCTTGTCGGGGCGCTGAATCTTGAGGCCCTGCCCGGTATAGCCCCAGTTGGTGCGCAGCGCGTTTTTCAGCGCCTCCACCAGTCCGGGCGGCTTGCCCAGCAGGGCATCGAGCGGCTGGCCGAGCAGCTTGCGCTGGCTGACCGCAAAAAGGTTCTCCGCGCCGGGGTTGAGGTAGTGAATGATGAGATCATCATTCACCAGCACGACGGCGGAAGAGAGCAGGTCAAGCCCGGCGAACGGGCTTGACTCGGATGAATGCGCGGAGGGGAACGGGATAGGCGCCATATTGAGGTGTCGTGTTTTACACCTCTATATAGCAAGAAGCATACCGTCAAGATGAACTTGAACCCGTGAGCCTGAACCCAGGGATGCGCGCGTCTCAGTTCAGGTTGGAGATTTCCTTGTTCAGCGCCTCGAGATTGCGCTCGTGCTGTTCGACCTTGTCCTTGTAGGGCTGTACCCGGTCGAGCACTTTCTGGTAGTTGTGTTCGTCGCCGTTGCGGATGCCTTCCTGCTCGGCCAGCGCCTGTCTGGCGGCTTCGAGCGCCTGGAGTTCTCCGCCGCGCTCGGTTTCGAGCACCTGACGGCGGGCACTGTCGCGCTCGCGCTGGGAGTCATTGGTGACTTTGGGGAAGGTGGCCGGCGTCGGCGTTGCCTTGGGGTTCATCGAGATCGTCGATACCGCCTGTTCGGCGTCGAGCACCTTGCAGCCCTTGGCTTTGGCGGCGTCTCGATCGTTGGTGTAGGTGACCCGGTTATCGTCGGCATTGACGCATTTGTAGACCTGGGCGGAGGCCATCGGGGCGAAGCCGAGGGCGAGAATGAGAGGGATTGCACGCATCAGAGACATGGTTAGAGTCCTTGTGACCATCGGATATGCATAGTTAGCCCCGAGATTAGACCTCATAAAAAAGGGACGGGCAATGCCCGTCCCTTGATTTGACGCAAAAAACTGCTTAAAGACTGTAGTACAGGTCGAATTCGACCGGGTGAGTAGTCTGACGGAAGAGGGTGACTTCTTCGGTTTTCAGTTCGATGTAGGCATCGAGGAAGTCGTTCGAGAACACGCCGCCACGGGTGAGGAACTCACGATCTTTGTCGAGGTATTCCAGCGCCTGATCGAGACTGTGGCAGACGGTCGGGATCTTGGCGTCTTCTTCCGGCGGCAGATCGTAGAGGTTCTTGTCGGCGGGATCGCCGGGGTGAATCTTGTTCTGTACCCCGTCCAGACCGGCCAGCAGCAGCGCGGAGAAGGCCAGATACGGGTTGGCGGTCGGATCCGGGAAGCGGGTTTCGATGCGGCGCCCTTTCGGGTTGGCAACGTGCGGGATGCGGATCGAGGCCGAGCGGTTGCGCGCCGAGTAGGCGAGCTTTACCGGGGCTTCAAAGCCGGGCACCAGACGCTTGTAGGAGTTGGTGCCGGGGTTGGTGATCGCGTTCAAGGCCCGTGCGTGCTTGATGATGCCGCCGATGTAGTAGAGCGCAAACTCGGACAGACCGGCATAGCCGTTACCGGCAAAGAGGTTCTGTCCGTCTTTCCACACCGACTGGTGCACGTGCATGCCGGAACCGTTGTCGCCGACGACCGGCTTGGGCATGAAAGTCGCGGTCTTGCCGTACTGGTGGGCCACGTTGTGCACGATGTACTTCAGGATCTGGGTCCAGTCGGCGCGCTTGGTGAGGGATGTGAATTTGGTGCCGATTTCACACTGACCGGCGGTGGCGACTTCGTGGTGATGCACTTCGACCGGCACGCCAGCGCCTTCGAGCGCCAGCACCATCGCGGCGCGGATGTCGTTGAGGCTGTCGACCGGGGGCACCGGGAAGTAGCCGCCCTTGACTCGCGGACGGTGGCCGGTGTTGCCGCCTTCGTATTTTTCCGCCGTGGACCACGCCGCCTCTTCGGAATTGATTTTCACCGACGAGCCGGACATGTCGACCGACCATTCGACGGAATCGAAGATGAAGAATTCAGGTTCCGGGCCGAAGAAGGCGTTGTCGCCCAGGCCGGTGCTCTTCAGATAGGCTTCGGCGCGCTTGGCGATCGAGCGCGGGTCGCGGTCATAGCCCTTGCCATCGGCCGGCTCGATCACGTCACACGTCAGCACGACGGTGGTTTCGTCGAAGAAGGGGTCGATATAGGCCGAGTCGGGATCCGGCTTCAGAATCATGTCGGACGCCTGGATGCCCTTCCAGCCGGCAATCGAGGAGCCATCGAACATGTGGCCGTGCTCGAAGTGGTCTTCTTCAAACACAGTGACCGGCACACCGACGTGATGTTCCTTGCCACGTGTGTCGGTAAAACGGAAATCGATGAAACGAACGTCATTGTCCTGGATTAATTTCATGACGTCTTGAGCGTTCTTGGACATAAATGCTCCTGGAGTTGCTACGGGTTACGAACGAAGTTACGGGTCAATGCCGTGACCCCACTGCAAGCAAAAGTGGTGCCACGCTTGAAGAGGCGAATGCGGCATTGTGTCACAAGGAATGGGAGAGGGGGAAACGGATTTGAATGCACAAAAACGGTGCCTGTTTTGCTGTCATGCCTCTTTATGGTGCGTAATGCGTGTACCAGATGATCTTGTGATAGCGGGGATGGGCTGCGAGCCAGTTTGCCGTGCGCTGTTTGAGTGCATCGGCAAGCCCGGCGTGCGTGCTGGGGGTCAGAAAGACTTCGACTTCGACGCCCTGATCGATGTAGTGCATCTGGAAGCGCTGAATCTGCGGGCGCTCAGCGCCGAGGCCGCTGAGCTCATCGAGCAGGGCGCCCAGCGCCGCAGCGGTGGCGTGGCGGGTGGGCAGCGCTGCGGCGGGGCTGGCTTCGGGCTTGTCCTGAGGAGGCGGTTCGTCGTTTTCCGTGTCGATGTGCACCAGCACCTCGCTCACCTCTTCATTGGCGTTGCGCACCGCCCGGGCGACTTCCTCGGAGATGTAATGTCCTTCCGACACCGTGATGTGCGGGTCGACCTGGATATGGGCGTCACACAGCACGTGATTCGCCATGCGCCGGGAGCGAAACTCATGCAGCCCGATGACGCCGGGGGTGACGATGATCGCCTGACGCAGACGCTCGATTTCGGCTTCGGGCAAGCCGGTGTCGATCAACTCGCGGCTCGCCTGCCACCCCAGGCGGATGCCCATATGCACGATCAGAAAGCCGACGACCGCAGCGGCCAGCGGTTCCAGAAAAGGATAACCGGCCAGACTGCCGCCGATCCCGACCGCCACCACCAGCGATGAGGCCGCATCCGAGCGTGCGTGCCAGGCATTGGCTTCGAGCAGCGGCGCACGCAGTCTGCGCCCGGCGGCCAGGGTGAAACGGAACAGCGCTTCTTTGGCGAGGAGCGTAAAGAGCGCCATGGCGAGGGCGGCAGGATGGAGCGCGGGCTGTCCCTCCATGCTCTGCAGGCGCATGCCCGATGTCCACAGGAACCCGGTTCCGACCACGATGAGGGAGGCGCTCAGCAGCAGCGAGGTGATGGTCTCGATCCGGCCATGGCCGTAAGGGTGGTCGAGATCGGCGGGTTCGGTGCTGTGATGACCGGCGATCAGCACCATGAAATCCGTCACCAGATCGGAGAAAGTATGCGCGGCGTCAGCCACCAGACTGAAGGCGTGGGTAAGGATGCCGATGACGACCTGACCGAGGGCAAGGGAGGCATTGGTGAGGATGGCCACCAGGGTGATGCGTCGAATGACGCGTGCACGCAACGGATTCAGCGGGTTGGACAGGCTGTTATCAGGGGTGTCGGGCGGGGATGAGGGGGAGGAATTGCTCATGTCTTGGGCTGATCGCGGCAGAGTAATATACTCAAGCCCCGATTTTAGCCGGATATCTTCATGGTAGCCCTTACTGCTTTACTTGATTTGGCGCATCAGCGCGCCGTAGAACTCGACCTGCCTTATCAGGGGGCGCTGACCCCCGCAGAAGCCTACCAGGTGTGGCAGAGCGCGCCGGGGGCGAAACTCATTGATATCCGTACCCAGGCCGAGCTGAACTGGGTGGGGCGCGTGCCGGGCACGATAGATCTGGAATGGGCGAGCTGGCCGGGCATGCAGCCCCACCACAACTTCATGGCCCAATTGCGCCGTCAGGTGGATCGTGAGGCGCTGGTGATGTTCCTGTGTCGCTCGGGGGTGCGTTCCGATAACGCCGCCCGCATTGCCGTGAACGCCGGTTACAACAATTGTTACAACGTGCTCGAAGGTTTCGAGGGCGATCGTGATGCCGACAATCAGCGTGGGCATATCGGCGGCTGGAAACACGCGGGCCTGCCCTGGCAGCAAGACTGATGGGCGCACAAGCCGATTTTGATGATTTCCGCACCCTCTCCGACGCAGAGGCCCAGGGCCGCATCCGCGCCGCGCGCGCGCGCCTTGGAGAACGTGCGGTGCTGCTGTGCCACCATTACCAGCGCGCCGATATCTACCAGCACGCCGACCTGACCGGCGATTCGCTCAAACTGGCGCGGCTCGCGTCCACCACGGACGCCGGGTTCATCGTGTTCTGCGGGGTGCACTTCATGGCCGAAGTGGCGGACATCCTCTCGCGCCCCACGCAGACTGCGGTGTTGCCCGATCTGGCGGCCGGCTGTTCGATGGCCGACATGGCCAACCTCGCCAAGGTTGAACGCTGCTGGCGCGAGCTGGGCGCGGTGCTGGGCGCCTCCGACCCGCAGATCACCCCGGTCACTTACATCAATTCCGCCGCCGATCTGAAGGCTTTTTGCGGCGAACACGGCGGCATCGTGTGCACGTCGACCAATGCCCCGGTGATTCTGGACTGGGCCTTTGCGCAGGGCCGGAAAGTGCTGTTTTTCCCCGATCAGCATCTGGGGCGGTGGACGGGATTCAAAAAAGGCATCCCGCTGGAGCAGATGGTGGTGTGGAATCCTGACCATGAAAATGGCGGCCTGAGCCGGGCGCAGATCGAAGACGCCCGCATCATCCTGTGGAACGGGCATTGCTCGGTGCACCAGATGTTCCAGCCTGAGCATATCCGGCGCTGGCGGGCGCAATATCCGGAGGGGCTGGTGATCTCACACCCCGAGAGCAATCTCGAAGTCTGTCAGGCGTCAGACTATGTTGGCTCGACCGAATACATCCTCAACACCATCACCGCCGCGCCCGCAGGCACGCGCTGGCTGGTCGGCACCGAATTGAACCTGGTCAACCGGCTGGCCGAAGAGATGAAGCCTCATGGCAAGGTCGTCCAGTTCATGGCGCCCATCGTGTGCATGTGCTCGACCATGCAGCGCATCGACCCGCAACATCTGGCGTGGACGCTGGAAAACCTCGCCGCAGGCGAGGTGGTGAATCCGATCCGGGTGCCCGCCCGCGAAGCGGAGCTTGCCAGAGTGGCGCTGGAGCGCATGCTGGCCGTGTCCTGAGCGGTTCAACCCGGCTCCGCCACCAGCGTTTCAAGCAACTCATGCAGGGCGTTGAAATCCGGCGCGCCCAGATATTTGCGCTCGATGCGCCCACGGCGGTCGATGAGGAAAGTGGTGGGCGTCATGCGCACGCCATCAAAGCCGCGCGCGGCGGAACCGTCTGCATCCAGCGCGACGATAAAGGGCAGTTGGTTTTTCTCCGCGAACGCCCGCACCTGCGCCGGGGGGTCGTAATCCATCGCCACGGCGACGGTTTCCAGCCCGCGGGCGGCGAATTTCTGGTGCGTCCTGATCAAGTCCGGCATTTCGCCGACGCAGGTCGTGCACGTGGTGGCCCAGAAATTGACCAGCACCACCTTGCCGCGCAGGGTGGCGGTGTCGAGACGCTCGCCCTGCAAGGTAGTGAGGCTGACATCAGGGGCGGGCGGCTTGTCGTTGTAGACGAAGACGCCGATGACGAGAAGTGTGATGACTGCCAGTGTGGCGAAAATGCGAATTTTCATGTTTTCGGTATAAAACCCCGGTGTTGTGTGATCATGTATGCCCTTATTCTATGCCCGGAGGCTCCAAATGAAGGATTTACTGAAAAGTCTGCTGTCGTTCGATACGATGGTGACGCCCAAGATTATCACCGTCATCTACTATCTGGGGCTGGCGTTCGCACTGATTATTGGTCTTGTCATGCTTGTAGCGGGCCTGTTCGGGGGGATGTTGCCGGCTTTTTTGATGGGCCTTGCCATCATTGTGTTCGGTACCCTGGGGGTGCGGGTCTATTGTGAACTCCTCATTCTGTTCTTCCAGATCAACGAAGCACTGCAAGATATCCGCAATAAATAAATTCGTCCCTGCATGAAACACACGCCCGAGACCGGGCGTTTTTCATGTCGGGCGCAGTATTTCAAGGCGCAGCGCTGACTGTCCCGGCGCTGTCCGTTACACTGCGTCCCCCGCAGATTTTCTCCGCCCGATGTCCGCCCAGATCAACGCCCCTCAACGTGAAGCCATCCGCTATCTCGACGGCCCCTGCCTCGTGCTGGCCGGAGCCGGTAGCGGCAAGACGCGGGTGATCACGCAGAAAATCGCCTATCTGATCGGCGAATGCGGGCTGGCGCCGGCCACGGTGGCGGCGATCACCTTTACCAACAAGGCCGCGCGCGAGATGCAGGAGCGGGTGGCGAAGCTGACGGGCGGACGGGTGCCCGCCGGGCTGACGGTATGCACGTTTCATGCGCTGGGGGTGAGGATTATCCGCCAGGAAGCGAAACATTGCGGGCTGAAGCCGCAGTTCTCCATTCTGGACGCCGCCGACACCGTGCAGATCGTCGCCGACCTGGCCGGTGATACCGACCGCGGGATTGCCAAACCCTTGCAATGGCAGATTTCGGCGTGGAAGAACGCCATGATCACCCCCGCAGAGGCTGCCTCGCTGGCGCGGGACGAAATCTCTGCGGCGGCGGCGAAGCTCTATCCGGAATACGAGCGTACCTTGCGCGCCTATCAGGCGGTCGATTTCGACGATCTGATCACGCTGCCGGTCAGGCTGTTCGAGGACAATGACGAGGTACGCGAACGCTGGCAAAACCGCCTGCGTTATCTGCTCATCGACGAATATCAGGATACCAACCGCGCCCAGTACCGCCTGCTGTGCCAGCTTGCCGGGGTGCGCGGGGCGTTTACCGCGGTCGGCGACGATGATCAGGCGATCTACGCCTGGCGCGGTGCGGATGTCGAGAATCTGCGCCAGTTGCAGGTACATTTCCCGGCGCTCAAGGTGATCAAGCTCGAACAGAATTACCGCTCATCCAAACGCATCCTGCAGGCCGCCAACCGGGTGATCGCCCATAACGACAAGCTGTTCGAGAAGCAGCTCTGGTCGGATCTTGGCGTCGGCGAGGTGGTGGAGGTCACCTCATGCCGCGATGCCGAGCACGAGGCCGAATGGGTCGCCACCCGGCTCAGCGCGCATAAGTTCGAGCACCGCACCCGCTTCCGCGATTACGCCATCCTTTACCGTGGCAACCATCAGGCGCGTATTTTTGAGCAGCAACTGCGCAACCAGCATATTCCATACGTCATCTCCGGCGGCAAAAGTTTTTTCGAGAAGGCCGAAATCCGCGATCTGATCGCGTGGCTGCGCCTGCTGGCAAACGAAGATGACGACCTCGCCTTCATCCGCGCCATTACCGTGCCACGGCGCGGCATCGGCCCCACGACCATCGAAGCCCTGGGCCGCTATGCCGGCATGCGCCACGTCAGCATGTACGCCGCCCTGCTCGAAGAGGGCGCAGCCCGCCACCTGAACGCGCGCCAGATCGAAGGCTTGCGCGAGTTTGCCGGTTTCATCCAGCGCATCCAGCTCCGCGCCCGGCACGAGCCCGCGGCGCGGCTGCTCAACGAGCTGCTGAGCGCGATTCACTACGAGGAGTGGCTGTTCAGCCATTTTGACTCAAGCGAGGCGCGGGCAAAGTGGCAGAACGCGAGCGATTTCGTCAGTTGGCTGGGGTCGCGGGGCGACGCGGACGGCAAAAACCTGATCGAATTAACCCAGACCATCGCCCTGATCTCGATGCTCGACAAGGAAGATCCCGATTTCGATGCCGTCCAGCTTGCGACCCTGCACGCCGCCAAGGGGCTGGAATTCCCGCACGTGTTTCTGGTAGGGGTCGAAGAAGGCTTGCTCCCCCATCAGGGCAGCATCGACGAAGAGCGGGTCGAGGAAGAGCGCCGCCTGATGTATGTCGGCATTACCCGGGCGCAGCGCAGCCTCACCCTCACCTGGTGCGAGCGCCGCAAGCAGGGCCGGGAGAGCCGGATATGCGAAGCGTCCCGTTTCATTGTCGAGATGGGCGAAGAGGTCAAGATCAACAACCCCGCCAGCAATGCCCCGCTGTCAAAGGAAGATGGCCGCGCCCGGCTGGCCCGCCTGCGAGCGATGCTCGACCAGAAGGGGTGAGCAGCAGGCGGTAATACCGTGCAGGCAGGCGTGTGATGCGCCGGGAGCGGGGACGCCATCGCTCCCTTCAATCCCCGCCATTAACCCGGCAACAAAATACACGACCGGGGCAGGTTTGACACCTGCCCCGCTTGTATCCCGCATGACAGGCTCCTCTTTGCGAGCTGGCGGGCGATGGAAATCCGGGCGCGCGTACCGGGTCAATGTAGCAAGGACTGGATTTTCTCGCGGGAAAGGCCGGTGTACTCCATGATTTCTTCGATTGGATGGCCATTGGCAAGGAGCTTCCGGGCAAACGCCCGTCGCTCTTCCTCGCGTCCTTCCACGCGCCCTTCTTCACGCCCTTCTTCACGCCCTTCTTCACGGCCTTCCTCGCGCCCTTCCTTCTTCGCCGCCCGCTCTCTGGATTCAATATCCCAGCGCATCTTGTCCCGTGCGTCGGCCACCATCCGCGCCTGCTCGTCTTCCGTGAGCGTCATCAGCTTGGCGACAGCCTTTTTTACCTCGGGGTTCTTC
>BNUB01000050.1 GCA_025997045.1 Betaproteobacteria bacterium | reverse complement strand
TGCAAACCTGCAAACCTGCAAACCTGCAAACCTGCAAACCTGCAAACCTGCAAACCTGCAAACCTGCAAACCTGCAAACCTGCAAACCTGCAAACCTGCAAACCTGCATGCCGCTGGCGTTCTAGCCTAGCCTCGCTTTTTCCCTTTTTTGCTTCACCGGCTGCCCTCAACGCTGACGGCGGCTGTTTTCGTTTGTCCTTTCCATTCTGCCACCGCGTCCATTCCGGACAGGATGGCATTCGCATGTCCTGACCACGAGGTAATCATATGACCCCCAACCGCATTGTCCATTTTTCCGCTGCCCTCTGCACCCTTGCCCTGCTTGCGGCTTGCGACGATTCGCCGGAGAACACGCAAGCCCCAGCGCCGAATGTTCCAACTGCGCCACAGGCGAAATCAAACAAGGCTCCCGCACCGCTGACGCCGCCACCGGCCCCCTCGTCACAACTTGCTCCCCTCGCGCCGCCGACCTCTGCGTTTTATGTTGGCGGCAAAACCCCCGAAACTTCGCTGATCCCCGGCAACAAACCAGATATCGGCGGTATTCGCATTGGCGAACCGCTGAACCCCAGCCTGATTACCAAACTCAATCCCGCTTACAAAATCCAAAAATATACAAGCAGCACTGGACGTGAAAGCGGAATCGACGCCAAAACAGAGCATGACCGCCTGACAGTTATGTGGAATGACGCGGGTCTCGTCTGGCATGTCAGTCGATCCATCAAACTAGAGGAAGGAGAGCGCTTCATGTTCGATACCTTCAAATCCTCCCTGCTGGACAAATACGGTCAGCCCTCGTATGCAACAAGAGCGCCTCTCCAAGTATATGATGAAATCCTTCTCTGGAGCTATGACCGCGAAGGCAATCTTTTTCATGGCTCCGATGCTTCATCGCTTTGTGAATGGAATAATGGCTCTCGCCCCAGTAGTTTCGAACCCAACTGTGGCTACAAAATTCAGGCGGGTGCTGATAGCGACAACCGCATCCAGGGTGCTGTCGAACGGTACAGCATTGCCATCACCTATGCCAAACCCATCTTCGACGAACTGGTCTTCAAGGACAAAGAAGAAAAACTCGCCATACAGCGCAAGTTTGAAGAAGACACCCGCAGGGTGCAACAAAACAGACCGCAGTTGTAACCCCACCCCATTCATTTTCAAAAGGAATCACCATGCAAAAACAAGGCAAAATTCTGCGCGACTGCGCCAATGGCAACGGCCTGATTTCCAGTCAGGGCGAAAAATGGGAGTTCAATCTCGAAACCCACTGGAAAAGCGACAACCCGCCGCAAACGGGCGGGGGAGTCAATTTTGTCGTAGACGACAACAACCAGCTTGTGTCCGTCGAAGCCATCGACTCGCGTGCCGAACTGGAACAAAAGCTGAGGAATTTTGGCGGAAAACTCAAAACGGACGGGCTACCCGTCGCGCAGAACCTGGGGCAAGGATTACTGACGCATGTCGGCATCCCCAAGCTCGTGTTGTTCACCCTCTTGCTCATTACCTGGTATGGCTTCAATGGCTTGAAGCTTGGGGATGTAGGAATGAATTTTTTTGACGTGCTGGCCATCGTCAATAAGTCACCCGAAACAATACAAAACGGTACAGGTGGCAGTTCCGGCTTGTATGGTGTGCTGGCGTGGATTTCCCTCCTTGCCATCTTTCTGCCTGTCGTGTGGAAAAGTCGCATCGCGCATCTGGGCAGCGTCCTGCCACTGGTGATACATCTGATTGCCTTCATCGGGTATAGGTTCAGTATTCGGAGCCATTTCAACAACATCAATAACGAATTCTTGCGAGGAATGGTAGATGGAGTCCTCGAAAACATTTCGTTCGGTTTCGGTTTTTACGTCTCACTGTTGCTCTGCCTCGCTTGCGCGGCGTTCGCAGCATGGGATTACCTGACCAAACCGGTTTGAGTCAGTTTTACGATCAGCGAATTCCATCAGCCCCCTCTCCCACACCTCGCGTGAGAGGGGACTTTAGATGTCCGGGCTACGCGCTGGCTGTTTATGGACGATGACCTGAAACTGGCATTGTGAAGCATCAGTAATGCAAGCTTTCACTTGGCTACCCAAAAGCAATGGCTTTTAGTTTTTCCATTGAGATGCGTCCATACTCCTGATACACTGCTTGGGTCAACAATGCTGCGTGATCAGCTTGGCCTTTCCCTTCAAGTGAAGCAAAGTTGCCGACTCTGTATCCGACGCTACCGACTGTTGTGCCTATACGCTCCGCCATCTGCTGCTTCGTGAGAGGGCATTTGTCAAAGCCGAACTTGTACGCGAAAAGCACCTTAGATCGTCTTCTTTAGTCCATCTGTGCATCTGTTTCTCCCCTTTGGGTCTAACGTTTAGTAGGCACCTATATCGGTGTATACCCACAAATGCGAAGATGTATGGCACAGGGTAAGTCAGCGTAACTTGTTGATTCGTAACAACACTGACGCCACAAGTATCTTATGGATACATCTCCGCCCAAACTGCTTAATCAACTACTGATGCGCTTGTAACGCAAGAACCACATCATAAAGACAGCGCGCCGCCCTGTCCAGCCAGCCCGACCTACCATCCCTTCCCTTCACTGACAAGCCTCACAATTCAAGCAGCTTCGCCGCCACAATTGAGGGTAAACCTCAGCCTGCTTGCGGGCGCGAAAATGATTGTGAGGTAGACAGACGGGCTTGGCGGGTAAAAAATAGCGGGCTTAACGCAACACAGGCAACCAGGAGGGGAAACACCATGACATCAGGCACACAAGAATCTCTCGTAGTCAAAAAGCAGGACGACGGTATCGTTTATCTGACGCTCAACCGTCCGCAGGCGCGCAACGCGCTCTCTCAGATCATGCTCGAAACCCTGCACGCCGAGTTTGATGCCATCGCGGCGGATAAAAGTGTGCGCGTGGTCGTGCTCGCCGGGGCCGGCCCGGCTTTCTGCTCCGGGCATGACCTCAAGGAAATGCGGGCGACCGGCTTTGATCGCGCCTACGCGGAGAAACTGTTCAACACCTGTGGCAAGCTGATGCAGCGCATCGTCTCGTTGCCGCAGCCGGTGATCGCCCGCGTGCATGGCATCGCCACCGCGGCCGGGGCGCAGCTCGTCGCCACCTGCGACCTCGCCATCGCGGCGGACACAACGCGCTTTGCCACGCCGGGGGTCAATATCGGCTTCTTCTGTTCGACCCCGATGGTGGCGCTGTCACGCAATGTGAGCAACAAACACGCCATGCAGATGCTGCTCACGGGCGACCTGATCGACGCCGCCACCGCCTGCCGCTTCGGCCTGGTCAACGACATCGTGCCGGAAACGGAACTCGATGCCGCCGTCACCGCGCTGGCGAGCAAAATCGCCGCCAAATCACGCCTTACGCTGGCCATCGGCAAGGAAGCCTATTACCATCAGGCCGAGCTGCCGCTCGACGCCGCCTACGCTTACGCCCAAGGCGTGATGGTCGACAACCTGCAGGCACTCGACGCCCAGGAAGGCATTACCGCCTTCATCGACAAGCGTCCGCCGGTGTGGTGCCACGCCTGACTTCAGCCATCTGACTTCAGCCACCCGACTTCAGCCACCCGACTTCAGCCACCCGACTTCAGCCACCCGACTTCAGCCACCTGAGCGCGGCGCACGCTGCCGCGCTCATTCACTACACGAGCGGAAGTTTTCCGCGCGTGAGGACGCACCCATGAGCGACATTGCCACCTTGCGCCGCATCCTGCACGATGCGCATACTCTGGCCATCGTCGGCCTTTCGGCTGACTGGTATCGGCCCAGCTTTTTTGCCGCAAAGTACATGCAGGCACACGGCTACCGGATTGTGCCGGTCAATCCGAAATACCCCGAGATTCTGGGGGAAAAAAGCTACCCCGATCTGAAATCCATCCCCTTCCCCGTCGACCTCGTCGATGTGTTCCGCAAACCGGCGGACTGTGTGCCGATTGCGCACGACGCCATTGACATCGGGGCCAAAGCCCTGTGGCTGCAGATCGGCGTGATCAACGAAGAAGCCTGCCGGATCGCCGAAGATGCGCGGCTGGACGTGGTGATGGATCGCTGCGTCAAGATCGAATACGCCCGCCTGTTCGGCGGGCTCAACTGGATGGGCGTCAATACCGGCGTCATCTCCTCGCGTCGCCCGCTCACCCTTTGAGAACACATCATGGCCGATCATCGTTACGGATTTGAAACCCTGAGTCTGCACGCCGGACAGATTCCGGACGCCGCCACCGGCAGCCGTGCGGTGCCGATCTATCAGACCACCTCCTACGTCTTCGACTCCCCCGAACACGCCGCCAGCCTGTTCAACCTCCAGACCTTTGGCAACGTTTATTCGCGCCTCTCCAACCCGACAGTCGCCGTGCTCGAAGAGCGCATTGCCGCGCTCGAAGGCGGGCGCGCCGCGGTGGCTGCGGCCAGCGGCCTCGCCGCCCAGAGCGCCGCGCTCCTCAACATCGTCGAGAATGGCGACGAGATCGTGACCGCACGCACGCTCTATGGCGGCACCTTCTCGCAACTGGATGTCAATTTCCGCAAGCTCGGGATCAACACCGTTTTTGTCGACGCCAACGATCCGGAGAATTTCGCCCGCGCCATCACCCCGAAGACCAAAGTCCTCTACGCCGAAACCCTGGGCAATCCCTCGCTCAACGTGCTCGATATCGAGCGCGTCGCCAAGCTCGCCCACGACGCCGGATTGCCGCTGTTCGTCGACAACACCTTCGCCTCGCCCTGGCTCTGTCGCCCGTTTGAATGGGGTGCGGCGGTGGTGCTGCATTCGGCGACCAAATTCATCGGCGGGCACGGCACGACGATGGGCGGCCTCGTGGTCGAGTCGGGCAAATTCCCGTGGGATAACGGCAAATTTCCCGGCATGACCGAACCTTCCATCGGCTACCACGCCGTGCGCTTTCTGGAGACCTTCGGCGATTTCGCCTTCACCGCGAAATGCCGGATGGAGGTCATGCGCACTTTCGGCCCGACCCTGTCGCCGTTCAGCGCCTTTTTGCTCCTGCAAGGGGTGGAGACGCTCGCGCTGCGGATGGAGCGCCATTGCGCCAACGCGCTCGCCGTCGCCCGCTTCCTTGAATCCCACCCGAAAGTCGCCTGGGTCAATTATCCCGGTCTGCCCTCCAGCCCCTCCCACGCGCTGGCGCAGAAATACCTGCCGCGGGGCAGCGGCGCGGTGCTGACCTTCGGCATCAAGGGCGGCGCGGAAGCGGGACAGAAATTTATCGACAACGTCGAATTTCTGTCCCATCTCGCCAATATCGGCGACGCCAAAACGCTCGTCATCCACCCGGCATCCACCACGCACCGCCAGATGAGCGAGGAGCAACTGATCGCCGCCGGGGTGCCGTCTGACCTGATCCGGCTCTCGGTCGGGCTGGAGACGATCGACGACATCCTGTGGGACATCGACCGCGCCTTGTCCAGAACCTGAGCGAAGACCGGATGGATACGACGATCTCCGCCCTCTCGGCCCAACTCGGCGCGGCGCTCGCCGCCCGCAACTGGCGCGTCGCCACCGCCGAATCCTGCACCGGAGGCGGAATCGCCACAGCAATCACCGCCACTGCGGGGAGTTCCAACTGGTTCGAGCGCGGCTTCGTCACCTATTCCAACGCCGCCAAGATCGAATTGCTCGGCGTCGAACCCACCAGCCTCGCCACCCACGGCGCGGTCAGCGAAGCCATCGTCAGCGAGATGGTGTGCGGCGCGCTCAAGTGCAGTCCGGTACAGCTCGCCGTTGCCGTCTCCGGCATCGCCGGGCCGGATGGCGGCTGCGCGACCAAGCCGGTGGGTACCGTATGTATCGCCTGGTGCCAGCGCGACGCCCTGCCGCGCATCGTCACCCGTCATTTTCCCGGCGAGCGTGAGGCCGTGCGCCACCAGACCATCATCGCCGCGCTGGAAGGGCTGCTTGAACTGGCGCGGGCACCAGCTTAATTAAGACAAACTGCACGCTCTTTGTCCCAACGACCACCACGATCCAGGCACGCAGCAACTGAAAAATAGCCCATTAAAACAAAAACAAATAACCCGGCCAATACAAGCAATACAACAACACAAATCAATCGGTGAAAAGCCATAAACGCTCTAAGACGCTGACTAATAATCAAGCCGACAAAAAATAAGAGAATAGCGCTAACAGCAAAAACAAACACTGTACTCTCCTTCAATTTAATGAGAGCGTGCAGCATGTCACAGTTGTCGATTAGCAGCAACTTTTTCGCGCATTGAAACCGGGCCAATCACACGACCGTCATCAAACGGTTTTTTGGTGATCGGTTCGAGTTTGCACAGAACATCATAACGATCCTCATTCTGTTGTGGTGCGCCCCCGATATTTGCGAAATATTTTAACCAAGAATCCAAACAAAAACGACGCCACAACCCCTATGAAGAAAAATTTAATTGAGCACAAGACTTTAAACATGAAAAATTCGACAGCACTTGGAATTGGCGCATGAAACACTATAACAGGGAACATATAACGTCCAAGGATCTCCCCTATATCTTCGTGACCTTTCCACCAAATATTCTCCAAAATTACCCCGATATTGTGCATAAGCTCCCAAGCGCTTGAGTCCACAAAAAAATACGACAATGACAAAAATAAATCTGAGCATAACACTAGCAACACATCACCAATAAAAAAGACAATACCTGCAAAAAGAGGCTTACTAAAAAGCTTGATCATTTTACCGGCAACCCTAAAACTTGACCACGAAACCTATGACCGTCGTAACGGAATTCGCTGTAGCGTTGCGGCTCAGTCTTGTAGCCGATGCCAATCAGGTGGTTTTCCATGTCCCATTGGTAGGCGCGTGCTTCGTCTTCGATGAGGTTGCCGAGGGCATCGTATCGGTACGGAGCATGGTCGAATCTGTTGGCGTTGTCGTGGGTGTGCGTCCACGTACCTTCGGGGCCGGTGATGCGCTGGATGTTGTCCGCCACGTCGAGCGCGTAACCGTAGCGTGCGCCGTCGTCCCGCGCTGCGGTTTGCGGGCGGTCGATGGCGTCGTAGGCGTAAGTCCACGTTTTGTGCTGGCTGGCGGCGGTCTCTGTCAAGCCCATGATCAGGTTTTCCGGGGCAACTTGGCGAGTATAGCTGCACGCCGCGCTGGAGGGGGCTGCCGCTGAGCAGGGCGTCGGTGAGCTGATGGGTGTCGCCCAGGCAGGGGTATTTTGCACGTGTTTAACACGGAGTCTGCCATGGGATGCAAACTCTATGCCATAATCTGCGGCTTACCTCATTTATCAAACAGCTCCCGGACACACTCATGGACGACAACAAGGCCAAAGCACTCGCCGCTGCACTCCAGCAAATCGAAAAGCAGTTCGGCAAGGGTTCGATCATGCGCATGGGCGACGACAGCGTCGAACGTGACATTCAAACCGTATCGACCGGCTCGCTCGGACTGGACATCGCCCTCGGTCTCGGCGGCCTGCCGCGCGGGCGGGTGGTCGAAATCTACGGCCCCGAGTCGTCCGGCAAGACCACGCTCACCCTGCAGGTCATCGCCGAAATGCAAAAGATCGGCGGCACCGCGGCCTTCATCGACGCCGAACACGCGCTCGACGCGGGCTACGCGGAAAAGCTCGGGGTCAAGGTCAGCGATCTGCTGATTTCACAGCCCGACACCGGCGAGCAGGCGCTGGAAATTGCTGATATGCTGGTGCGCTCGGGCGGGATTGATGTCGTTGTCATCGACTCGGTAGCCGCGCTCACCCCCAAGGCCGAAATCGAAGGCGAGATGGGCGACCAGCTCCCCGGCCTGCAAGCCCGCCTGATGAGTCAGGCGCTGCGCAAGCTCACCGCCAACATCAAGCGCACCAATACGCTGGTGATTTTCATCAACCAGATCCGGATGAAAATCGGCGTCATGTTCGGCAGCCCCGAGACCACCACCGGCGGCAACGCGCTCAAGTTCTACGCCTCGGTCCGGATGGACATCCGCCGCACCGGCTCGATCAAGAAGAACGACGAAGTGGTGGGCTCCGAGACCAAGGTCAAAGTGGTCAAGAACAAGGTCGCGCCGCCGTTCAAGGAAGCCCATTTCGACATCTTCTACGGCGAAGGCATTTCGCGCGAAGGCGAGATCGTCGACCTTGGCGTCGCCCACAACATCGTCGACAAATCCGGCGCGTGGTACGCCTATAGCGGCGACAAGATCGGTCAGGGCAAGGACAACGCGCGCGAATTCCTGCGCAACAACCCGGCGCTGGCGCTCGAGATCGAAAACAAGATTCGCGCTGCGGTCGGTCTGCCGGAGTTCGGTGGCGCTGCGACGCCTGCCGCACAGGCCCCCGCCGCTTGAGGCACGCTCACTGTTGTCACTTGCCCACTCATTTGCCACTCCTCATTTGCCACTCATTTGCCCGCCGACCATGACCGAGCCCAGCCTGCGTGAGCGCGCCTTGCGCCACCTTGCCCGCCGCGATTACAGCCGCGCGGAGCTGGTAAAGAAACTGGCCCCGTATGGCACCACCGAGGAAATTGATGCGGTTCTTGAGCGCATGAGCGAACTCAGCCTGCAGTCCGACACCCGTTTCGCCGCAGCCTGGGTGCGCAGCCACGCTGCCCGCTTTGGCCGCCGTCGGCTGCAAAACGAACTCGCCCGCCGTGGCGTCGACCACGACTTGATCGAAGAGACGCTGGCCGACGACGCCCTCGATGACGAGCGCGGGCGCGCACGCGCCTTGTGGCAGGCAAAATTCGGTCTGCCCCCTGCCGACGCCCGAGAATGGGCGCGTCAGGCCCGTTTTCTCCAGGCGCGAGGCTTCGCCATGGACATCATTCACCGACTGTTGAAAGAGGCGCCCGGTGAGTCTGCTTAAGGTTGTCAATCTCAACAAGCGCTACAAGGCGCGCACCGTGGTGCACGATGTCTCGTTCGAGGTCGGCTCCGGCGAGGTCGTCGGTCTGCTCGGCCCCAACGGCGCGGGCAAAACCACCTGTTTTTACATGATCGTGGGGCTGGTCAAGGTCGACGATGGCGAAATCCGCCTCGACAACGCCGATCTCACCCACCTGCCGATTCACGCTCGGGCACGGCTGGGGCTGTCCTATCTGCCCCAGGAGATGAGCGTGTTCCGCAAGCTGACCGTGGCCGAGAACATCCGCGCCGTGCTGGAATTGCAGCAACTCGACGGGAGCGAAATCGGGGAGCGTCTACAGGAACTGCTCGAAGAACTCTCCATCACCCATTTGCGCGACAACACCGCGATCTCGCTCTCCGGCGGCGAGCGGCGGCGCTGTGAGATCGCCCGCGCGCTGGCGACCAGCCCGCGCCTGATTCTGCTCGACGAACCTTTTGCCGGCGTCGACCCCATCGCCGTGCTCGACATCCAGAAGATCATCCAGTTCCTCAAGGAGCGCGGCATCGGGGTGCTGATTACCGACCACAATGTCAGGGAAACCCTGGGTATTTGCGACCACGCCACCATCATCACCGAAGGCCGCGTGCTGGCCAGCGGCGAGCCGCGCGACATCGTCGCCGACGAGCAGGTGCGCAAATCCTACCTCGGGGAAAATTTCCAGCTCTGAGTGGCTGCCCATGAAACCTACCCTACAGCTCAAGCTCTCCCAGCACCTCACGCTGACCCCGCAATTACAGCAGTCGATCAAGCTGCTGCAATTGTCGACCCTCGAACTCAACCAGGAGGTCGAGCGTTTCCTGCTGGAAAACCCGATGCTGGAACGCGAGGAGAGCAGCACCAGCGGCAGCGAGGCCTACTCCCCGCTCGGCCCCGGCTCCAGTATGACGACGGCCACGGCCACCGACACCACCCCGGCCACGGACCGTAATGCCGACACGCCCCGCGACGACTATGAAAACCGGGCGGACAGCGAAGACCATGCTGCAACGTTTGAGGAAGGCATCGACTGGTCGGGCAGCGGCAGCGGCGCCAGCTCCAGAAATGATGACGACGACACCGATTACCAGGAAATCCAGGCAGCGAACATTTCGCTGACCGAGTATCTCGACCAGCAGGTCGCGCTGTCGCCGCTCTCCGACCGCGACCGCATGCTGGTGCGTTTCATCATCGAAGCCCTCGACGACGACGGTTATCTCTACCAGTCGCTCGAAGAGCTGTTTGAACTGCTGCCCGCAGAACTGGAATTCGAGCTTGATGACCTGGTCATCGCCCTCCACCATGTCCAGCACCTCGACCCGGCGGGCATTGGCGCGCGCAGTCCGCAAGAGTGCCTGGCGCTGCAACTGAAAGCGCAGCCGCCATCCCCCACCCGGGAGCTGGCGCTCGCCATCGTCGAGCAGTGCCTTAAACTGCTGGCCGAGCGCAATTTCGTCAAGATCAAACGCCACACCGGCTGTGACGACGAGCACCTGCGCGCCGCCCAGGCCCTGATCTGCAGCCTCGACCCCCATCCCGGTTCGCAGCATGCCGGGTTCGACACGCGCTATGTGCTGCCCGACGTGGTAGTGAAAAAAACCCACGGTCGGTGGACGGCGACGCTCAACCCCGACGCCATGCCCAGGCTGCGCATCAACCAGCTCTATGCCAATCTGCTGCAACAGAACCGCGGCCAGGGCGGCGGCCTGTCCGGGCAGCTACAGGAAGCGCGCTGGCTGATCAAAAATGTGCAGCAGCGTTTCGACACGATTCTGCGGGTTTCCCAGGCCATCGTTGACCAACAACGCAAGTTCTTCGATCATGGAGAGGTGGCGATGAAGCCACTAACTCTCCGGGAGATCGCAGACAAGCTCGAACTGCACGAGTCCACCGTGTCGCGCGTCACCACCCAGAAATTCATGGCCACCCCCCGGGGCGTATTTGAGCTCAAGTACTTCTTCGGCAGCCACGTCTCGACCGACAGCGGTGGCGCCGCGTCCTCAACGGCGATCCGTGCCCTGATTCGACAATTTATTGATGCAGAAGACAGGAAAAAACCCCTGTCAGATGCGAAAATCGCCGACCTTCTGGGCCAGCAGGGTATCGTGGTTGCACGGCGCACCATCGCCAAGTACCGTGAATCCCTCAACATCCCGCCGGTCAGCCTGCGTAAAACGATTTGATCACAAGAGGAGTTAGCATGAATCTCAACATCACCGGCCATCACGTCGAAGTGACTGACGCCATCCGTGAATACACCACCGAAAAGCTCGACCGTGTCGTGCGCCATTTCGATAACGTTACCAGCGTGAGCGTCATTCTGTCAGTCGACAAACTCAACCAGAAAGCAGAAGCTACCGTCCACGTGCGCGGCAAGGACATCCACGTCGAGAGCATCGACGCCGACCTCTACGCCGCCGTTGACGCGCTGGTCGACAAACTCAGCCGCCAGGTGCAGAAATACAAAGAAAAGAGCAACGCCCATCACCACGATTCGCACAAATTTGAAGTCCCCGAAGCCTGACCACCGTTTCACGCAGGGCGCAGTTCTCGCCAGAACTTTCGCCCTCTTGCTCCATCCCACGCGGTGACCACCTGCCCATCCCGGCGCTGGTGGTCGCCGCCGCGAGTTCACACATGAGCCTCATCCCTACCCTTCTTGCTCCGGCACGGGTAATCGGCAACTTCGACGCCAGCAGTAAAAAGCGGGTGTTCGAACAGGCCGCCCTGCTCTTCGAAGAACAGATCCAGATCTCCCGCGACCTCGTCTTCGAAAAACTTTTTTCCCGCGAACGTCTGGGCTCCACCGGGCTCGGACAAGGCGTCGCGATTCCCCATGCCCGCATCGCCGAGCTAAAGGAAGCCAGCGGCGCTTTCATCCGCCTGATCACCCCCATCCCGTTCGATGCCCCCGACGGTCGCCCGGTCAGCCTCATCTTCGTCCTGCTGGTACCGGAAGAAGCCAACGACGCCCATCTCCGCCTCCTCGCCGACCTCGCGCAGATGTTCAGCGACCGCAGCTTCCGCGAACAACTCGCCAGCGCCACCGATGACCCGGCGCTCTACGCCTTGCTCAACAACTGGCAGGCAAGCGGAGCTTAAAGGGCTCCCTTACCGTTGGCAGAATTCCTGCCAATTGAAATTTGGGAACCAGAAAAACCTACCTTTTGTGCCTCCACATAAAGCGGGTAATAACAGCCTTATCCTCGCCAGCAAAAGCCGGTTTGATTGCCGGGTCATTTTTATCTCCGTCCCGGTAAAACCCCACTTGCCGAGTGACCGCGCTGGCTGCTAGGCTTAAAAGTTTTCCGGTGGAGATTTCTCATGATCGACGGTTCCGACTATCTGGAGCGCATCCTCAATGCCCGTGTTTATGATGTCGCCATAGAGACTCCACTCCAGCCCGCCGACAGCCTCTCCGCCCGCACCCACAACCGCATCCTGCTCAAGCGCGAGGACGCGCAGCCTGTGTTCAGCTTCAAACTGCGCGGCGCTTACAACAAGATGGCCCACCTCTCGCCTGAGGCCCTGAAGCGTGGGGTAATTTGCGCCTCCGCCGGCAACCATGCGCAGGGCGTGGCGCTGTCGGCGCAGCGGCTGGGCACACGGGCGGTCATTGTGATGCCCGCCACCACGCCGCAGATCAAGATAGATGCGGTGGCGGCGCGCGGCGCTGAAGTCGTGCTCGCCGGAGAGTCGTATTCGGACGCCTATACCCACGCCCTCGAACTACAGAAACGCGACAACCTCACCTTCGTCCATCCCTATGACGACCCCGACGTCATCGCCGGGCAGGGGACGATCGGAATGGAAATCCTCCGCGCCCATCCCGACCCCATCCACGCCGTGTTCTGTGCCATCGGCGGCGGCGGGCTGATTTCAGGCGTGGCGGCTTACATCAAGCGTCTGCGCCCGGAGATCAAAATCATCGGGGTCGAGACCGTCGACGCCAATGCCATGGCCCAGTCGCTGGCCGCCGGGCATCCCGTTACCCTCGACTACGTTGGCCTGTTCGCCGATGGCACCGCGGTCAAGCGGGTGGGCGATGAAACATTCCGCCTGTGCCAGCAATACGTCGATGAAATCATCCAGGTCGACAACGACGCCATCTGCGCCTCGATCAAGGACGTGTTTGAAGATACGCGCTCGATTCTCGAACCCTCGGGCGCGCTCGCCATCGCCGGGGCGAAAGAATATGCCCGCTTGCACAAACTGCACGACAAGACCCTGGTCGCGGTCGCCTCGGGGGCCAACATGAATTTCGACCGCCTGAGATTCGTCGCCGAGCGCGCCGAGCTGGGCGAGCAGCGCGAGGCGGTCGTCGCCGTCACCATCCCCGAAGCACCAGGCTCGTTCCGCAACTTCTGCCACCTGCTTGGCAAGCGCACCATCACCGAATTCAACTATCGCTACGCCAGCCCCGGTGAGGCCCATATCTTCGTCGGCGTCACCGTACACAGTCGCAGCGAAGTCGCCAAACTCATCGAATTGCTCGAACGCCACCAACTGCCCGCCGTCGATCTCACCGACAACGAAATGGCGAAGACCCATGTGCGCTACATGGTCGGCGGACATGCGCCGCAGGCGGAAAACGAAATCATCTACCGCTTCACCTTCCCCGAGCGCCCCGGCGCCCTGCTGAACTTTCTCTCCCGTCTGCGTTCGGACTGGAACATCAGCCTCTTCCATTATCGCAATCACGGCGCCGATTTTGGTCGTGTCCTCACCGGCATTCAGGTTCCCCCGGATGATCAGGCCAGTTTTGCCGAATTCCTCCAGCAACTGGGTTATGAATACACCAATGAGACCGCCAACCCGGCCTACCGTCTCTTTCTCGGGTGACATCAACTGACCTGCCCCCGCGAAACGTATCCCTTGACCGACGCGCTACGTATGAGCAGGTGCGGGTCGCTTGATGTCCCTGGCTATGGGTTGAACGCGGGATTCGTTAAACAGGGGCAAGGTCACTGCGCCAGTAACGAATATTGGCCGAGTTGCTCGATGTTCATTTTTCAACCTCCAAAGTAGTTTCAGGCAATAGAGTAGACATCAAAATATTTGACCTATCCATGCCACGACAGGACTGCGCGCTTCCTACGTCATCACCGAAGAAATTTTTCGTGAGCCAACTCATAATAATTCCACCGCGAGTTGCGAAACTCTGGTCTACACCCAGCAACTCCCCCGTTTTGATGTCGGCCACCTCAATACGCGATCTATAAATATATGGCGTAATATATTTATTACTCTCCCACCGATACACAAACTTGCTTATCGGTTCAGAAATAGCCTCGCGGATAATCTCACCATTTTTATCAAGTGAATATCTGTACAATGCCTCTATTTTGTTTAACCGATAATACCGAACCTCAACTCCTTCGACGTATTTATACCCATAGGAAGTCATATATCTCTTCGCCTCTTCAGATGTAATTTCGTTTCCATGCATAAATCCATTGACATAAACCTGCTTGTAGACATGTGACCCTGCTTCTTTACACATGGTTTTCCATTGACGATTCGCATAGATTTCATTTCCATAGAGCTGCGCAAAAGATGTAAAAAATACAGAAATACCAAGCAAAATTGATATTTTCCGGGCAAAAAATATACCCAAAAAGACGCAGAGTACAAATCCTCCGACAAAATAGATGAACAGCGCCGGAATAATGAATAGAAACATTTTAGCTCCCCCTCCGGGCGAGTCTGCCCCGGGAAAACCAAGGCATCCACAAAATTTTTTGGTGGATCATGTTGCACCTCCTGCACACTCCCAGGCAAGTGCCGCGCACCTTCCACGACCATTTCTTGCGCAGGGCAATGAAAACAATAAACCTCACGAGAACCCAGTTCAGGACAACCAGCAGGTTCCAGTAGCCGGAAAAGTAGACGATCTGGAGCAGGTCGCTGATTTTATGCATTTTGCTTGTCCTGAAAAGCGATCTTGACCATTCCGGCACGAGAGTGGGTGGGGTGGCTTGTGAGAGTAACTTCAAGTTGAAAAGTTGGCATGCCCATTTATTCAAATGGGGTGTTGTGGAGCACTGACAAAATCCACACAATATCTGATCGCCCTTTATTTGGAGGACAATAGTTGCGTTTCCAACTATCACCTCCTGCACCTGTGGCACTCCAAGGGCGCCCTCGTTGGTTCGCTTTACTGCCAAAACCCTCTTCGATCACATAGCCAATTCGCTCTGCAACCACTTCATTGGTTTTTAGATCAACAATTTGTAGACGGCTTTTGGCAACCCAATAATTACGATCTTCCCGGCTAGAAAGATCATTCCAAGTAAATCCATAACGACTTTGTACCGCGTCAATCGAGTCACGCTCCAATCGTGTTTCATGAATTTTTCGCCCGGTTTTTGACCGGCCAATACTCCCGCGCCCTAAAGATCCCCATACCTCTTCGTCTATTATGCGACCAGTAGGTTTGCGAGAATAACGCCATAACTTGGTTATATCGTTAATATCTGGCATTTCGATAAATAAAAATTTTTGAAATGATCCCTCATATTTTAGATCTTCTCCTACTAAACCAACTATATCTCCATCATTGCTCGCACCTGCTCTATACGGATCTCCCATCCAGAACTGATCCTGTAGTTCTTTGCCGGTCGCAGCCTTCCGCGGCTTCATCATGTAAACACTATCCTGCGGCGTTTCGACTGGTTTGTAGATAAACCGCCCACTATCCTCAGCGCATTTCTTGTGAAAATAGTCGTAAGCTTCCTGTGCATAAGCTCGCCGTTCATCCTTTTCTGTCTTGACATTGTGCACGGGAATAAACATGCCAAAAGTGAAATAAGCCGCAATCAATCCCAAGCAAGTGCCGCGCACCTTCCACGACCATTTCTTGCGCAGGGCAATGAAAAAAATGAGGCCAACGAGAACCCAGTTCAGGACAACCAGCAGATTCCAGTAGCCGGAAAAGTAGACGATCTGGAGCAGGTCGCCGATTTTATGCATTTTGCTTGTTCTGCAAAGCGATCTTGACCATTCCGGCACGGGAGTGGGCGGGGTGGCTTGCTGGACGGTATGCGGTGGGTTTTGTCATATCGTGCACAGCAACCGGGGCGGCCAGCATTTTAGCGGCTTGTGCTTGTTCCAGGACACACTGAAGGCGCATACGTTCGTCAGCCGGGCTTTTATAATTCAAGCAGCGCCCTCACCGCTCCCGCTTCCGTTACCAGCCAGTCGAGCGGCCGGTCGTGGGGCTGGGGCAGGATATCGACTTCGCGTCCCAACTCCAGACCGATCCCCACGGTAATCGGCCTGATCACCGCGAGGGTGCGATCAAAATAGCCGCCGCCATAGCCCAGACGATAGCCACGCGCATCGAACGCGTTGAGCGGCACCAGCACGAGCTCCGGCACGATCGTCTCGCCGGAGACGGGATAAAGGATGCCGTAGCGGTCACGGGCCAGCTCCACCCCCGGACGCCAACTGCGGAATTCGAGCGGGGCGCCTTGCTCCACCACCACGGGCAGCGCAGCGACCCGGTTGGCGTCACCATTGAGCCAACTCGCCACCCAGGCGCGCAAGTCGGGCTCGGCGCGGTAAGGCCAGCAGAAGGCCAGCGTCTGCGGTGCAAGCCTGGCGATCAAGCCATCGAGATGGGATTCGATCGCCTCCTCCCACGCGGTATATTTCACCGCAGGGGCCGATGCCCGGGCACTGAGCGCACGCGCACGCATGACGGCGCGGTGGGTGCGAATATCGTCGGCGGAAAGCAAATTTGTTGTCATCACTGTGGTATTGTCCTGCGCTTCTCTGCGCTTTTCATTGTGTGTAAAAGGATGTCCAAGGCTATCTGGAGCACTGTTGCGGCCATCGTCGCGAGCTTCCTGATCACCCCTCCTGTTTTTGCCCAGCAAGCGGGCGATGCCCGTTTCCTTGCCGCACGCGACGCCATCCGCGCCGGCGACCGCGGCACGCTTGAACGTCTCGTGCGTGAGGCCGACGGACACCCGCTGGATGCTTACGCACGCTACTGGCTGCTCTTCAACAAGCTCGCCCGCCCCGAACCGCCGCCGCAGGATGAGCTGCTCGACTTCATCGTCAAGGAAGCCGGTACGCTGCTCTCCGAACGCCTGCGTGCCGACTGGCTGCGCCGCCTGGCAAAGGACAAAAACTGGGCACTATTCTTGCAGCTTTACATCAACTTGCAAATCCCCGATGACGAGTTGCGCTGCAACCAGTGGACCGCACGCCTGAATCGCGGTGAAGAAAAAGCCGTACTGGACGAAATCGCCCAGGCATGGCAAGCCCTCAACAACACCCACTCCGCCTGCGATCCCCTGCTCAAAGCCGTGATCGACCAGGGGCTGGTGAGCACCGACGGCATCTGGCTGCGCTTTCGCCGTCAGGCCGATACGCGCACCCCCGCTGCGGCAAAAACCACGCTGTCGTGGCTCAAGGCCGTGCCGGTCAATGACTACGACCAGATCCTCAAAAAACCGGCGAACTGGCTCAACCGCGTCCCCGCCGCGTACACCAACGCCCGCGCCGGGCAGGAGTTCGTCCTCGTTGCCCTCATCCGCCTCGCGCGTGAGAACGTCAGCACCGCCCACGCCCGCCTGCTCCAGCTCGGCGACCGCCTCACTGACGAGCAACGCGCTTACGCCTGGGCCACGCTGGCGCTGCGCGGGGCGCAAGATCAAAGACCGGAGGCGCCGGCGTGGTTCCGCGCTGCCGCCGACCAGCTCACCCTCACCGCCGAGCAGCGCGCCTGGCGCGTGCGGGCCTCGTTGCGCGCCGAAGACTGGTCAGGGGTGCTGGCCGCGATTGACCAGCTTCCGCCCGAAGAGCGCAGTTTGCCCACCTGGTCATACTGGCACGCACGCGCGCTGGCCGCCCTGGGGCAAGCGCACAACGCCCGCATCGAGTTTGCCAACATCGCCGACCCCGGCTTCTATGGCATCCTCGCCCGCGAAGAGCTCGGTCGCCCGCTGGGGCCGCTGCCCACCACCCCGGTTTCGCTCGAAGCCGATCTCGATGTCGAAAAAAATGGCGGATTCCAGCGTGCGCTCGCGCTCTTTCGCCTCGACATGCGTATCGAAGGCATCCGCGAATGGAACTGGGCCTTGCGCGAGCAGGGCGAAACCTTCCGCCTCGCCGCCGCCCGTCTGGCGCTGAAAAACGGGCTCTACGACCGGGCGATCAATTCCGCCGAACTCGCCAGCCCCGACGGCGCTTTCGAGTTGCGCTTCCTCACCCCCTACCGCGAGCTGATCGAACCCCACGCCCGCGACAAAGGACTCGACATGAGCTGGGTCTACGGCATCATGCGCCAGGAGAGCCGCTTCGTGGTTCCGGCGCGCTCGACTTCCGGCGCCCAGGGTCTGATGCAGATCATGCCCGCCACCGGCAAATGGCTCGCTCGCAAACTCGGCATACGCTATCACCCGGATCTGCTCACCGACCCCACCACCAACGTGCATTTCGGCACCGAATACATGCGCATCATCCTCGGCGAACTCGGCAATCACCCGGTTCTGGCGAGTGCCGGGTACAATGCCGGCCCTGGCCGCGCCCGGCGCTGGCGCGACCGTCGCCCGCTCGAAGGCGCGATCTATACGGAGACCATTCCTTTTGATGAAACCCGCGATTACGTCAAAAAAGTAATGGCCAACACCGTCATCTACGCCGCACTCCTCGAAGGCCGCCCCCAATCACTCAAAACCCGCCTGGGCAAGATTGCGCCACGTCCGGCAGAGGGTTGAGCGATGCGTGCCTACATCGTTGGCGGTGCAGTGCGCGATGCCCTGCTCGGGCTTGCGGTCAAGGATCGTGACTGGGTCGTGGTCGGCGAGACCCCGGAGGCGATGATCGCCCGTGGCTATCGCCCGGTGGGGCGCGATTTCCCCGTCTTTCTCCATCCCGAGTCGCACGAGGAATACGCCCTCGCCCGCACCGAGCGCAAAAGCGGCCACGGCTACACCGGTTTCATCTGCCACGCCGCCCCCGATGTCACCCTCGAAGAAGACCTGCTGCGCCGCGACCTCACCATCAACGCCATCGCCCGCGACCACGACGGCGCCCTCATCGACCCCCACGGCGGCGTGCGTGACCTCGAAGCGCGCATCTTCCGCCACGTCAGCCCCGCCTTCGCCGAAGACCCCTTGCGCATCCTGCGCATCGCCCGCTTTGCCGCGCGCTACACCGATTTCACCCTCGCCCCCGAAACCCTGGCCCTGACGCGGCAAATGGTCGCCAGCGGCGAGCTCGATCACCTCGTCGCCGAACGGGTGTGGCAGGAAGTGTCCCGCGGCCTGATGGAAGCCAGGCCCTCGCGCATGATCGAAGTCCTGCGCGCCTGTGGTGCGCTCGCCGTCATCCTGCCCGAACTCGACCGCCTGTTTGGCGTGCCCCAACCGCCGCAATACCACCCCGAAATTGATACCGGCCTCCACGTGCTCCAGGTCATCGACCGTGCCGCCCGCGCCCGCTATCCACTGCCCGTGCGCTGGGGCGCGCTGCTCCACGATCTGGGCAAGGGCGAAACCGCCGCCGACATCCTGCCCCATCATTACGGTCACGAAGCGCGCAGCGCGGTACTGGCCGAACAGGTGTCACACCGCCTCAAAACCCCGGCGCCCTGCCGCGAATTTGCGACGCTTTTTGCCCGTGAACACGGTATCTTCGGTAGAATCGCCCAGCTCAACGCCAGCACCGTGGTCAAGATTCTGGAACGCTGTGATGTCTCGCGCCGTCCGGAACGCTTTCTCGCCCTGCTCGATGCCGCCCGTTGTGACCCTCCCCGGCGCGACGGCGAAGGGGTTGAGCACTGGCCGCCTCACGCGACATGGCTCACAGTCCTCGCCGCCTTTTCCAGCGTCGACGCCGGCGCACTTGCCCGCGCATGCCGCGAACCCCACCACATACCAGCGCGCATCCATGGCGCACGGGTTGCCGCGGTCGCGGCCTGCCTGAAGCCACAACAACCCGCGTCTACCTTACCCGCCCCCGGAGTCCTTTGATGTCCATTTTTGCCGACCTTGAGCTTGAAGTGATCACCCACACCCCCGCCGCCAAGGCGAAGAACAAGCACGCCACCCCGCTGCTTTTCGTCCACGGCGCCTACACCGGGGCCTGGTGCTGGGACGAATATTTCCAGCCCTGGTTCGCCCAGCAGGGCTGGACGTCCCACGCCGTATCGCTGTCCGGCCACGGCAAGAGCGGCAAACAGGGCTACCTCGACATGCTCTCGCTCAACGACTACGTCAATGACGTCACCAAGGTCATCTCCCGCCTGTCCGGGACGCCTGTCCTGATCGGCCACTCCATGGGCGGCATGGTGGTACAAAAATACCTCGAGCAAGCCGCCGTCCCCGCCACCGTGCTGCTCTCCTCGGTGCCGCCGCAGGGTCTGGCGAGTTCGGCCATCGGCCTGATGTTTTCCTCGCCACATCTGCTCACCGATCTCAACAACCTGATGAGCGGCGGCAGCGTCAACGCCGACACCCTGCGCGAGGCACTGTTCAACCAGCCCATCGAGCCGGAACGCCTGCTGCGCTACCTGAGCCACTGTCAACGCGAGTCGATTCGCGCCCTCTGGGACATGACCCTGTTCAACCTGCCCAACCCCTCGCAGACACACGACGTGCCCCTGCTGGTACTCGGCGCCGAACATGACCACCTGATCTCCCCCAACCAGACCAAAATGACCGCCTCCGCCTATGGCGTCGAAGCCGAAATTTTCCCCGACATGGGGCACGGCCTGATGCTCGAAGCCGACTGGGAAGACGTGGCCCGCCGCATCGATGGCTGGCTGAACGAACAGGGCTTGTAAGCACACCCTGTCATTCCGGGCGAAGGACGCGGAAGACAGGGCCATCGCACGAATTTTCCTGTCATAGCGCGTGGATACAAGGGGCGGTTCGCGAACCGCCCCTACCGCCTGTTGGGAGCAATGGCGGGGACGCCATCGCTCCCGGTGGGGGTCAGAACCGATATCCTGCCTTCACATTTCCGGTGACGCCTTCGCGTTTGCCTGCGTAGCCTTGTACGCCGACATCCAGTGACCAGCCTTTTTCGGCGGGGGTTAGGGTCAGGCCTAGTTCCAGCAGGGCGGTGTCGCCTTTTAACGTTGGGGCGTCCAGTTTGTAGCCGTAGATGCTGGCGTTGGCCTTGCCGTCGTATTCGTGTTCCCAGGCTGCGCCGAGCCAGGCGGTGGTTTGGGGGGTGAGGGCGTGGTGGAATTTTGTGCCCAGTCTGGTTCTTTGTGAGGCTACGTCCTTGAATTTTACGGTTTCTCCGGTGGTGAGTTTGACCGTATCGCCGTCTTGGTGGCTCCAGAGGTATTGTCCGTAGACATCCAGCTTGCT
>BNUB01000049.1 GCA_025997045.1 Betaproteobacteria bacterium | reverse complement strand
TGTCGCCGAAGATCATCTTGAACACCGCGTCGTTGATGGGGGAGAGGAGGAAGGGCGGGGGCATGTTCGCACTCAGGTAGCATTTTGATATGCCATTATAGGGGCGAACATGGTTCAGGAGAGCGCCGGGTTTGGTGGAGGCGTTGCATGCAACGCCCCCACCACAGGTATCCCGGCCACTCATGGATATACGTTATTGGCCGCGGTGGAGGAGATACCAGCGGCCATCTTCGCCCAGCAGCCAGCGTTCATCGAAGCTGGTTTCGAGTGGGGTGGTTCGCTTGGGCAGTTGCGGCATGGTGAAGCTGATGGTGACAGTGGCGACGCAGGCTTCGGCGCTTTCGCAATTGACCTTGGCAACGCGCGCGCCTTTTCTGTCAACGTCGCTGCCATGCAGGGCGCGATAGGCTTTGAGGTCGACGCGCTCGCGGTAGGCGGGCGTGGCGTAGGAATAGGCGGTTTCCCAGTTGTTGGCGAAAATGGCATCCCAACGGGCCTGGGAACGCAGGGCGACGATTTCTTCGGGGGTTTTGCCCAGTTCGCTGAGGCCGGAACATGCGCCAAGACTGGCAACGAGGCCCGCAGCAGCGAGCACGCGGAGGGATTTGAATGGGTGGGAAAAGCGGCGATTCATGAGTTTTTTCCGTGGTAAGGCCCAAGAGGGGCGGGAAAGTTGGCAGAGTGACGTGACGGGCGTCAAACCTGCGGCTTGCAACCCGGTGCGCGCTTGGAGAGGGAGGACGGGGGAAAGTTCCCGCGACGGGCCGCCCCATTCGTTGGCGCAGGGCGGGTGTTACGTGCTACCGGCGAGTTTACCTAAACCGCCTGAGCCTGGGCGGTTTTTTCACCTCCGCCACCCTTGAATAAAATGTGCGCTTATCGTCCAGTATTCGATGAGCGAGGCTTGCCTTTGTTTTTGTATTACGACGACGATCATCTAAACGAATAGATTGGCGAACATGTTACCCCCGCGTTACGCCCGAGCGCGGCTGAAATGTGCGGCAGTGGCCCGTCCGGGCGTTGTGGGTTACACTTCCCGGTTTGTTTCTTGCGTGGGAAATCCTATGGATCAGGTCTCTGAAATCGTTGCGCGGCAGTATAGCGAATATGTTTACCCCGAACCCATTCTTGACATGGTCAAGGCGATCGAGGAGGGCTACAGCCAGTACGGTGCGCCGAATTTGTACGCGCCGCTGATGTGGCCGGAGGGGCGTTCGCTGGACGGGATGAAGGTGTTGGTCGCGGGTTGCGGGACTCACCAGGCGGCTTATTTTGCCCTGACGCTGCCGAACGCCACGGTGACGGCCATCGACCTGTCGCTGCCGAGCTTGCAGCATGGACAGTTCCTGAAGGAAAAACACGGGCTGGGTAATCTCACCCTGCGCCAGTTGAATATCCTGGAGGTGGGCACGCTGGCCGATCAGGGGCCGTTTGACTTTATCGTCTGTAGCGGTGTGCTGCACCACATGGCCGATCCGGATGCGGGCCTGCGTGCGCTGGCGAGCGTGCTCGCGCCGGACGGGGTGATGGCGCTGATGGTCTATAACCGTTATGCGCGGCTGGGGGTTTATATGTTGCAGGACGCCTGGCGGCGGCTGGGGCTGCAACAGAATGCCGAAGATATCGAGCTGATCAAAACGGTGACGCCACGCCTGCCGGCGCGGCATGCGGTGCATGCTTATGTGCGCAGCGCAACTGACCTGGGGAACGACAGCGGGCTGGTGGATACTTTCCTCCATCCGCAGGATCGGGCTTACACGGTGCCGGAAGTGCTCGCGTTTGCGCGTGATAACGGGCTGCATTTCTGGGACTGGAATGATCGGCTGGATTTCAGCCTGAGCGCCGTGGTGGCGCCGAACCATCCGCTGCATGCGCGCATGGCGAAGTTGCCGGATGAGGAACGCTGGGCGGTGACGGAATTGCTGCTCGGGGGGGGGGGGCCGCATCGCTTCTATCTCTGCCATCCGGGACGTGAAATGTTCAAACCCAATGTTGCGACTGACGCGGACTGGAGCGGGTTTGTGCCCCTGGTTCGCTATCCGGGGCTGGAGATCGTCAAGGAAGAAGGCAAACCCGGCCGCCTGAAACGGCGCTGGCATGAGTTTACCCTGGGCGCGGATGGCATCGCGCTGATCAACGCCATTGATAATGTGCGCACGATCACGCAGATTCTGGAAGAGGCGCGCACGAAGGTGCCGGGTATCACGGAGGAAACGGCCCGCGGGTTCTTCGCTACTTTGCAGGATTGGGGACACTTGCTGTATGCCACACCCAACAGAAAAGCCCAGGGCTGAGGGCGGCGAGCCTGTTCTTCCATTGCCATGACATGAAGGCTCCTCCCCATGCATCCGAGTTCTCTACAGAATATGACCCGTTTCCGCGCACAGTATCTGCACGGGCGGGAAGCCGAACCCTTGCGGATTCTGGATTTGGGCGCTACCGCCTATGATGGTTGCTATCGTCCGGTTTTTGCGGGGGAAAACTGGCATTACCTCGGGGTCGACCTTGCGCCGGGTGACAATGTCGATCTGGTGTTGCAAGAGCCGTATCGTTGGGACGAGATTGCGTCCGACTCGATTGATGTGTTTGTCTCCGGACAGGTGCTGGAGCATGCGGAATATTTCTGGATCACCATGCTGGAGATTTCGCGGGTGCTCAAGCCCGGTGGGTTGGCGTGCATCATCGTGCCTTCCGCCGGGCCGGAGCACCGCTTCCCGCTGGACTGCTGGCGTTTTTATACTGACGGGATGAAGGCGATGGCCCGTTTTGGCCGCCTCGCCGTGCTGGATGCGTATACGCAGTGGCAGGGCGTCGGTGATGGTCATCCGTGGAACGATAGTGTGCTGGTCGCACAAAAGCCCTTGCGGCCGTGGTGGAAACGGCTCGGCATCCGGGCTTTGCAGAGCCTGCAACGCCGGATGATGACCATCGGCTTGATTCGCAGCGTCTGATCGAGTGCGCCGTCTGATGGTTGTGGGTTAAACTTTGCGCCCCCTCTATCGGGGGTGCGCTGTTGACGCTTGATTGAATTGGGGATACCCGCTGTATGCCACGCCCGCCAGAAAAGTCCAAGGCTGAAAGTAACGAGCCGCTGCCCGCCAACCCTGCGGCGAGCTTGCCTCGGTTGTCTCAGCAGCCTCGGTTACCTCAGCTACGTTTAGGCGAGCTGTTGGTGCGCGACGGGCGACTGGCGCAGCGCGATCTCGACCAGGCGCTGACGGCGCAGGGGGAGATGGGCGATCTGCTCGGGCGGGTGCTGGTGCGGCTGGGGGTGTTGACCGAGTTGGATGTGGCGCGTGCGCTGAGCGAGCAGCTTGCGGTGCCGCTGGTCAGCGCGGCGGAATTGCCCGAGGTCGCCATCGAGGTGCCGGGGGTGATGGCGGATTATCTGCTCGCACACTCGGTGCTGCCGCTCGCGCTCGCCGACGGGCGGCTGACGGTGGCGATGGCGACGCCGCAGGACGCGTTTACGGTGAAGGCGCTGCGGCTGGCGTCGGGGCTGGCGGTGGAGCCGCGGCTGGCGCTGGAGGCGGAGCTGCGCCCGGCGCTGGAGCGGCTGTATCTGAGTCACGAGGAGGAGGACGACGAGGGCGAAGGGGATACTTCGCTGTTCGGCCTCGATGGCGGCGATAGTGAGTTTGTCGAGCATCTGAAAGATCTGGCGAGCGAAGCGCCGGTGATCCGTTTTGTGAATCAGGTGATTGCGCGGGTGATCGACTTGCGCGCCTCGGATATTCACCTGGAGCCGTTCGAGGACGGGCTGCATGTGCGCTACCGCATCGACGGAGTGCTGCAGGAGGCGGAGCGCGCCGAGGCGGGGCTGGCGGCGGCGGTGACGTCGCGGATCAAGCTGATGGCGCATCTGAATATCGCCGAGCGGCGCTTGCCGCAGGATGGACGGATCAAGAACCGGGTGAAGGGCCACGAGCTCGACCTGCGGGTGTCGACGCTGCCGACGGTGCATGGGGAGAGCGTGGTGATGCGGGTGCTCGACCGCGCCAGCATCCGCCTGAATCTGGAAGAGATGGGCTTTGCCGCAGATACGTTGGCGCGCTACCGCACGCTGATCGACCGCCCCCACGGGATCTTGCTCGTTACCGGGCCGACGGGCTCGGGCAAGACGACGACGCTGTATGCGTCGCTGGCCAAGCTCGACGCCAGCGCGCTCAAGATTGTGACGGTCGAAGACCCGGTGGAGTATCAGCTCGAAGGGGTGAATCAGGTGCCGGTGCAGGCGCAGATCGGGATGAGCTTCGCCCATGTGCTGCGCTCGATTCTGCGTCAGGACCCGGACATCATCATGATTGGCGAGATGCGCGACACCGAGACGGCGCAGATCGCGGTGCAGTCGGCGCTGACCGGGCATCTGGTGCTGTCGACCCTGCACACCAATACCGCAGCGGGGGCGGTGATCCGGCTCGAAGATATGGGGGTGGAGCGTTATCTGATCACGTCGTCGGTCAATGGGGTGCTGTCGCAGCGGCTGGTGCGGCAGTTGTGCACGCATTGCCGGGAGGCGGTGACGCCGGGCGCCGAGGTGATGGAGAAGACCGGGCTGGGGCGCTTTCTGCCAGCGGGACAGCAGATATACCGTGCGTGCGGCTGTCCGCTGTGCAAGCAGACGGGGTATCTGGGGCGCACGTCGATTCACGAGCTGTTTGTGATGGATAGCGCGGCCCACGCGGCGATTCTGGGCGGGGCGGACGCCAACGCGCTGCAACAGATTGCGCGTCAGGGCGGGATGCTGACGCTGTATGAAGACGGTCTGCGCAAGGTCGCGGCCGGGGTCAGTTCGCTCGAAGAGGTGCTGCGCGTGACGCAGGATCAGGGCAGCGATGGCTGAGTTTGCGTGGCAGGCCACCCGCGCCAATGGCGAGCTGCGCACGGGCACGCTCAGTGCGGCGAGCCGCGAGGCGGTCAGCCGCACCCTGCTCGGGCAGGGGCTGACGCCGCTGAAGGTCGACGAGGTGTCGGGCCAGCACGCGGTCAGCAGCGAGAACGCGCCCCAATCGCCCCACCGTGCGGCCCATCGCGGGCGCGATCCGGGAGTGGGCTGGGCGGATATTCACCTGCTCACCAGCGAGCTGGCGGTGATGCTGCGCGCCGGGCTGCCGCTCGACCGTGCGCTGCGGGTGTTGATCGGCATGGCGACGCGCCCTTCGGTGGAGACGCTGCTCGCGGATATTTTCAAGTCGGTCAAGGGCGGCAGCGCGCTGTCGCAGGCGCTGCTGCCGCATCAGGCGCTGTTTGGCGATTTTTATCTCAATATGGTGCGCTCGGGCGAGGTCGGCGGGCAGTTGGCCGAAGTGCTGGGCCGCCTCAATGAACATCTGGAGCGCGCCAAGGCGCTGCGCGAGGCGGCGGTGTCGGCGCTGATTTATCCGGCGTTTCTGGTGCTGGTCGCCACCGCGTCGGTGATCATGATGCTGGGTTTTGTGGTGCCGCAGTTTGAAGGGCTGTTCAAGGAGCTGGGCGACGGCCTGCCGCTGATTACCCAGATGGTCGTCGGCATGGGCCATTTCGTCGGCGACTGGTGGTGGGCCATGGCAGTGGCCGCAATGCTGGCATGGGGCGTGGGCAAGCGCTGGCTGGCGACGCCGGAAGGCCGCCTGGTGCGCGATCACACCATCCTGAAGCTGCCCCTGATCGGCGGCGTGGTGCAGAAATACGAGGCCACCCGCTTCACCCGCAGCCTGGGCACCCTGCTGGGCAACGGCGTACCGATTGTCACCGCGCTGTCGATCGCCTCGGCGACGATGTCCAACCACCTGCTGCGCAACCGCATGACGCCCGTCGGCCCCATGATCAAACAGGGCGGACGTCTCGCCAACGCGCTGGCGCCGACCAGGCTGTTTACCCCGCTGGCGCTCAATATGGTGCGGCTGGGCGAGGAGACCGGACAGCTTGACGAGATGCTGCTGGAGCTGGCGCGGGTGCAGGACAGCGAAGTCGAACACGGCATCAAGCGCCTGCTCGCCCTGCTCGAACCCGTGCTCATCGTGGTCCTCGGGCTGGTGATCTCGGTGATCATCGTGGCCCTGCTGCTCGGGATTATGTCGATCAACGATCTGGCGATGTGAGGGCGGTTTCGGGCTCAGTCGAGATCTGCCGACCCCAACACTTCAGCAGCCCGTCAGGGTAATGCCTTGCTAACCATCCAGCATAAAACCGCAGCTTTTGGCACAAATTTGTGCCCATGGTGGGCTGTTTTGCAAAAATAGTCTGACCTACCCGGTATGGATAATCTGGTTTCCTGATGTCTTCGATTTCGCCCCGTGCATCTTGCCGAAAATGGCTCGCATTTGCGCCTGGAGCATAGTTTTATGCTTGATGCTTGTTTTGTGCACCCTGATTTGCGCCCTGATTTGTGCCCATTTGCGACGTCAGCGGGCTGCAAAGCCAGTGACGGCGGGACTCTAGTTTTTCTACATGAAAAAGAAGTTCCTCGCAGTAAACGTAGCGCTTGCGCTCGGTGCGATGGTAGTTGGGAGCGCGGCTTATGCTCAGTCGAGTGCGAAGCTCTCCGCTTTGACAGTCGCGGATCCGATTACCGCTACCGCACAATCTATCGCGCTGCCGGGTAACGTTGTGGTGTCTGATGACCATCAGGGGCTCATCAACGTCGTGCCTTATTACAGCGTACAAGGCGGCAACACCGTCGCGCTGTCCATCACCAACAACGACACCCTCAACGGCAAGGTGGTCAAGGTTCGTTTCCGTGGTGCGGAATGGTCTGACGACGCGCTTGACTTCCAGGTCTTCCTCTCTCCTGGCGACATCTGGACCGCTTCGGTCACCAGAGACCTCGATGCTGACGGTAAGCCCGTTGCCAAGCTGAACTGGTCTGGCGACACGACTGTCACCCGCCCGTTCCTCGATGCGAGTGGCGCCCAGTTCCATAATGACTATCGTGTCGCGGGCGAGCAAGGCTCCACGCTCGAAGGTTATGTTGAAATCATCACCCTGGCCGACATTCCGCCGCGCTTGAATGGCGCTACGGGGAGCGGCGCTACTGCGGGCCAGGAATTTGATGTGCCCACCACAGACGCTGCCATATCCGGCAACACCAACGACGAAACCCACGTCAATCCGCTCTATACCGCCATCAAGCACGTCAAGACTGCTTCGGGCAAATTCGTGCCTCCGGCCTGGAGCGACTCGGTGCTTTATGATGCAACCATTGCTTCTCTGATTCAGGATAGCTATTGGAAGTACCCGGCTGTCGGCAAGGAAGTCACCGCCACTGGCGTGGCCGCGACGAATGGCATCCATCTCTACCAGGTTGCCAACCCCGCGTTTGGTCAAGACAAGGCGAATGGTGCGGTCTGGAGTGGCAAGAGCCAGTTTGGTGCTTCCGCAGCCCTCGCTTCCGACGATTGGTTGCAATTCCCCACCCCCGCGATTTCGAGCTACGTGACGGTCATCAACGTTCAGAGTCGCAAGGCGTATACGCTGCAAGCCACCGCGCTGAGAAACGGGGCAGTCGTCGAAGGGGTCAATGTCAATGCTAATAATAATGCCGTGGAGTACTACACCACCAAGGCAGTGAGCGCGACCGGGAACGCAGCTGCGCCTGTTACGGACGACGCCAATGGCGCGATCAAGGCCTATTTCGCACAGTACGAAACGGACGTGGCATGGGGGGGCGCTGGCGAGAGGATTACTGCCGACAAGATTTTCGGCGAATACTTGACTAACTGGACTGGGCACGAAGGGGCGTGGTCGACAAGCGGCAGTATCAAAGCCCACGCTGGCCTCCCGTTGTATGAACTGGATCTGCCTGACCTGTCGACGCCCACTACGGCTTCGGTTGCGGGTATTGGCTTCGCCGGTGCTGCCTTGACTGCCGCGAACATCGTCGGCACGGCCGCGGGCGTTTACCCCGGTGGTGCGGCGGCTGCGCAACGTGACCTGGTTGCGGCTGCGCTGCAATCCAGTGGGTATAACTTCGAGTACGTGACCGACAAGGGGCTCAGCGCCTCGACCGACATCGTGTTCAACCAGCCCGTCCGCCGCTACTACTACTGGTACACCAAGCTGGATGACGCTTCCACCGCTCCCGGCCACCGTGTGTTCACGAATCCGGCAGGGAAGTACAACGTCTACGGTGAAATCAACACGCCATACGATGTGTTGCGCGGTGAGAGCAACAGCATCGTGACTGCCGGGTACGCCTTCAACGGTCGTGAAGAAGAGCTGGTGGAACAAAGCAGCACTGGCGGCTCCACTTGGTCGCCGAAGCCTCCCGTTGTGAAGCCGGCCGCCAAGGGTCTGATCGGTGAGGTTTCGATCCTGGCGATCAATGGCAGTACCGACCCCCTCGTTCCCTCCGGCGCTCTGGATGCGTTGCTGACCAAGAATGCCGAAAAGGCTGGCGCCGCAGGCTATGAAAATGGTTGGGGCACTCACTTGACGGCTACCACTGGCACGCCTCCGACAGGTGTGTTCGTGCCGACTCCGACCTCCGATGATTTTGGCTTTAGTGCTGGCGGCGTTGCCAGTCACGCGCTGCTGAAGAGTGCGAAGGATCTGCCGTTCATCGCTTACACCGCGATCAACGTGTACTCGCCAGCCAGCAATGCCGTGTATGGCACCACGCTGCCGGTACGTAAGCAGGACTAAGTCGCTTTAAGCTGTCCTTCCCGCCAGCCCGCAAGGGTTGGCGTGGAAGGCGGTGCAGGATTAAAAACCGGGCTTCGGCCCGGTTTTTTTATGTAGTGTGCCATTTTTATGTGTATTGACTTGAATTCGTTTATAAGCGACAATTGCCCATGTTCGAAATCAAGCACTACCTCACCGACAATGGCAGCGATGTATTTGCCGACTGGCGTGACAAGGTGAAGGACACCAAAACGCAGATTGCCATCGACCGACGCATTTACCGTGCCGAGCTTGGCAACTTTGGCGACCACAAACCATGTAGGGAAGGGGTGTGGGAGCTTCGTCTCGACATCGGGCCGGGATACCGTGTGTATTACGCGCAAGACGGGAAGACCGTAATCTTGCTGCTCGGCGGTGGCGTCAAGCGGTCGCAGGGCGCCGACATCACGCAGGCATGCGAATACTGGCATGACTGGCAGCGCAGGAAAGAGGAGGAACGCAATGAAAGATCGACCCCATGATGAGGCAATGGCTGAAGTTTTGCGCAGAGACCCGGCCTATGCGGTCGCGCTGCTGAACAGTATTCTTGAAGATGGCGATCAAGGGGAGCTGTTGATCGCGCTGCGCCAGATGGCGAAAGCCTTCGGTGGCGTGCCCAAGGTTGCCGAACAGGCGCAACTCAACCGCACGCACATTTACCGCACGCTCTCCGCTACCGGCAACCCGGAGATTCGCAGCCTGAGCGCAATTCTCAAGACGATGGGGCTGCGCCTCGCGGTGCAGCCCATCCAGACCGCACAGACCGCACCGCACGCTTGAGCCGCTGGCTTCACACCCTCCTGGAGGATTGTTTTCCTTCCAACAAGGCCCCCCGCGCAGATTTATCTTCGACGTAAATATTTGCACGTACATCTTGCATAATTTCACGCATCAAGTAAAATAAACACATGGAAAAGAAAAAACCACACTACTCGCTCAGAGACATCAAAGCCGTTGTTGCAGCGCGCGGGCTGGCGTGTTTTACCCTGACGGCACGGGCAGGGTTTCGCAGGATGGGGCTGCAAGTCGCTGACGCGCTGGCAACCATTGCTACGCTGGACACCCGTAATTTCTATAAATCCATGACCACGCATGCCGACCACCGCGCCTGGCAAGACGTGTATTACGCCGAAATCCCCGGCAAAAAAACCGCTTACATCAAATTCACCCTCACCCTCTGCGAAGGCAGGGTAGTGATCCAGTTCAAGGAGAAATAACCATGCAACCCACCAGAAAACCCCGCTACTGCCTGCAATGCGACGATGGCACAGAACTGCAACTGTGCGTCAAGGATGTCACCGTGACCGAAGGTGCGGTCTCCAAAATCGCGCCCGACATCGCCGGATGGCACTGCCCCAAATGCGGCGAGATCGAGTTTATTGATGAGGATAGTTCCACCCGACATATGGCGGTACTGGATGCCGTGTTTGAAGAGGTGAACGCCGACAAAAACAGCTTTATCCGTCGGATTCGTAAAAAACTGGGCTTGCGTCAGGCTGAAGCCGGGCAGCTTTTCGGCGGGGGGGTCTCCGCCTTTTCCGACTACGAACGCGGCAAACGCCAGCCGCATAAGGCGGTGGTGCTTTTGCTACACATCCTGAACCGCCACCCGGAGCTGCTGAATGAAATACGGGCGCAAGCGTGAAACCGCCTGTCGGCAAGACAGGCGGTTTCATGGCTACTCCCGCACCACGGGCGGCGCCGTGTGCCCGATACGCGGCAGCCAGCGCCGCAGGCAGGGTGTGGTGATGACGGTGCTGAAGATCGCCATGATGACCAGCATGGTAAAGGTCTCGCCCGAGATCACCCCGAGGTCGTAGCCCACGTTGATCACGATCAGCTCCATCAGCGCCCGGGTGTTCATCATGATGCCGAGGATGCTGGCTTCGGGGCGGCTGAGGCCGCTGCGGCGCGCGCCGAAATAAGCGCCGACGAATTTGCCCACGGTGGCGAGCAGCACGGCGAGCGCGCAGATGCCCCATGAGCCGAGGCTGTCGAGGCTGCCGATGTCGGTGCGCAGGCCGGTGTAGGTAAAGAACACCGGGAGGAAGAAGACGCCGACGAAGTGGCCGACCCGGGTCTCCCACGCTTCGCGCAGGCCGTGCTCGTCGTGCAGGATCACCCCCATCATGAAGCCGCCGAAGATGGCGAAGATGCCGAGCTTGAAGGTGATCATGCCGGCGACGAAGATCAGCGCCAGCAGGCCGCCGAGCAGGTTGACCGGCAGCCGTTCGCGCCCCGGATTGGCGCGGGCGACGATACGGCGGACGACGGGGCGCACGCCCCACCAGCTCACCGCGAAAAAGAGGCCGACCAGGGCGATCTTGAGCGCGAAGGCGAGCGGGTCGAGCTGCGAGATCGCCAGCGTCGACACCAGCGCCAGCAGCAGCCAGCCGACCACATCATTGATCGCCGCCGCGCTGATGGCGATGACGCCGATGGGGCTGCGGGTAAGCTGGAACTCGATCATGATGCGGCCAAGGATGGGGAGCGCGGTGATGGCGAACGCGGTGGCGACAAAGAGGCCGCCGATCAGCGGGTCGTTGGCGGGCGCGGGGGGCGCGAGCAGCCAGCCGAAGAAGAACCCCAGGACGAAGGGCAGGACGAGACTCGCGCTCGCCACCCAGGCTACCGAGCGACGGTGGCGGCGCTCGCCGAGGTGGGCGAAATCGAATTCCATGCCGATCTGGAACATCAGCAGCAACAGCCCGATCTGCGACAGGATCTGCATCGGCGCGGGCGGCGCGCTGCGGAACACCAGCTCGAACACATCCGGCGCCAGCCAGCCAAACAGCGATGGCCCGAGCAGAATGCCGGTGATGATCTCGCCCACGACTGCGGCCTGGGCAAAGCGGCGCGCCACCGCCCCCCCGACACGCGCCGCGACGATGATGATCGCCAATTGCAGCAGGGTGAAAAAAAGCAGGGTCTCGGCCTGGTGGACGCTGGTGGCGGTGGCGATATTGGTCATTTAATACATCCCGCCATTCACCGAGATCACCTGCCCGGTGATATAGGCCGCGGCGTCCGAGGCCAGAAAGCCGACCAGCGCCGCGACCTCTTCCGGGCGTCCGGCGCGCTTCATCGGCACCAGCCGGGCCACGGTGTCGGGGTCGAACGCGCCGACGATCATGTTGGTGTCGATAATGCCGGGGGCGACCGCATTGACGGTGACGCCACGGTTGGCAAGTTCGAGCGCGAGCGAACGGGTCGCGGCGTTGATCGCGCCCTTGGCGGCGGCATAATTGACCTGACCCCGATTACCGCTGAGCGCCGCCACCGAGCTGATATTGATGATGCGCCCCTGGCGGGTGCGGATCATCGGCAGGGTGAGCGGTTGGGTGAGGTTGAAAAAACCGTTCAGGTTGACGTCGATCACCCGCTGCCACTGCGCGGGCGACATGCCGGGAAACACCGCATCGTCATGGATGCCGGCGTTGTTGACCAGGATCTGGACAGGGCCGTTTGCGAGCAGGCTCTCCACCATCGCTGCGGTGGTGGCCGCGTCGGTCAGGTCGCAGGCCACGGCGTGCGCCTCACCGCCTGCGGCGCGGATAGTGGAGACGACCTCCTCGGCGGCGGCAAGGTTGCGGTTGGCATGGACGATGACGCTGTGGCCGTCAGCGGCCAGACGCAGGCAGATCGCCCGCCCGATGCCGCCGCCGCCACCACTGACCAGTGCGCGGCTCATGGGGTGTCTCCCTGGTTACATATCAACGATTGTGTCATCAGCGTTCCTCCTCAAAAACCACCGCCACCCGCCCGCTGACCAACAGGCGTTCTGCGGCGCTGACGGTAAACGTGTACAACCGGGTACGCGCGTCGGCGGACAGGCATGCCGCAGCCACGGTGAGCGGGGCGGCGATATCGTCGAGGCGGCTCACCCGGCACTCCACCCCGCGTGCGCTGCCGAGCAGGCCGGGGCGCGGCGGCTGGTCGGCGGCGAGGAGCGCGCCGTGGATCGCCATGCTCTGCGCGGCGTATTCGATCGCGCTCAGCGCGCCCAGATGGCCGTCGACGGCGAGGGGATGGGGGCGCAGGTGGTGGCTGCGGGTAGTGCAGCGGATGGTGTCCGCATCCCAGGCGTCGACGGTGTCGAGCAGGCACATGTCGCCCTGATGGGGGATGTGGGCGGCAATCCAGGTGCGATCACGCTTCATGCGCCCGCCTCCACGGTCAGGTTCAGGCGCAGGTCGTCGAGGTAATCGAGCGCCACCGCGCCCGTCTGCCGCGTGGCGAGGGCGGCGAGCAGGGGCAGGCTGCGGGCGGCGGGGTTGCCCACGCGCAGGGCTTCCAGTGCGCCGGGGGCGCGGTCGGCAGGCCGGGCGGTAAAGCCGGTCAGCGTCAGCCGGGGGTGGCCTGCTTCTGCCGTGGGCGCGGGTTCCAGCACCAGCGCCACCGCGAACGCATCCGTCAGCGGGCGCGTGGCGGCCAGCGGTTCAGGATAGGGATGATCGTAGGCCACCAGCAGCACCGGCTGCGTGAGGCTGACGGCCAGCGTCGTCGCTTCGACCAGCCCGGCGGCGAAGCTGCCATCGTGGGCCGAGACGATGGTCGAGGTCGCCTGCGCCCCGGTGGCGATGCCCCAGTAACCGGCGCTGGCGTTATTGACCGAGTTGTGAAAGCGGGTGGGGGACAGCAGGCGATCCGCGCCCGCCAGCATCGCGCAGATCGCGTGGCAGTTGGCCCCATCCCCGCTCGAAGAGGCGAACACCGTGGCGAGGGTGCGGGTGTCGGCGTTGGCGGCGCGGGCGGCCTGCACGCCGACATCGAGCGCCAGCTTGACCACCGCGCCGATGCGCCGCCGCTCGGCGGGGGGCAACAGCTCCGGGGCGAGGATGCGGGTGGGGGCGTGCGCCCATTCGGCGTCCCCGCGCAGCAGCGCCTGCGCACTGTGCCAATCGTCAAAGCCCGGCCCGAGCAGGCCGCAGCCGGTGATGCTGACCGCGTTCATGAGCGAGCCTCCCGGCGCGAAAACACCAGACTGCAATTGGAGCCGCCAAAGCCCAGCGAGTTGGAGAGCACATGGCGCAAGTCCGCTCTCCTCGCCTTGATCACGTAGCGCAGCGGAATCGTCGCATCCACCGTGCGGGTGCCCGGACTGGCGGGGATGAAGCCGTGTTCGAGCGCGAGCGCACAGAACACCGCCTCCAGCGCTCCCGCCGCGCCCAGGGTGTGACCGGTCGCGCCCTTGGTCGAATTGGCCGCAGGCGGAGATTCCACGCCGAAGCACGCGGCCACCGCCCGCCCTTCGGCGGCGTCATTGGCCGGGGTGCCGGTGCCGTGGAGGTTGATGTAGTCGATCTCCCGCGCTGTCCGCCCGGCGCGGCCCAGCGCCTCATTCATCGCCAGTTGTGCGCCCAGCCCCTGCGGGTGGGGCGCGGACATGTGGTGGGCATCGCTCGATTCGCCGTAGCCGGTCAGCAGGATGGACACTTCGTCTACCCCGGCCACCTCGCGTGGCCGCTCCAGCAGCACGAAGGCCGCCGCTTCACCGATCGAAATCCCGCTGCGTTCGGCATCATAAGGGCGGCACGGCGCGGGGCCGACGAGTTCGAGCGAATTGAACCCGTAGAGCGTGGTGAGGCAGAGCGAATCCACCCCGCCGACCACCGCGGCATCGGCCAGCCCGCTGTGAATCAGGCGCACGGCGGCGGCAAACACCTTGGCGCTCGACGAGCACGCGGTCGACACCACCCACGCCGGGCCGCCCGCGCCGATTGCCCGGCGCACAAATCCGGCGACGCCAAAGATGCTGTGCGAGCCACGGTAATTGAAATCGGCAGGCAAGGCGCCGCTGTGCGGGTCGCGGCGGCGGTAAGCGAGTTCGGTATCGAAGATGCCCGAGGTGCTGGTGCCCAGTATCACCGCCACCCGGCTCGCGCCGTAGCGCGCCACCGCTGCCTGCGCGGCGGCGAGAAAACCGTCCTGCTCCAGGCCGAGGAGGGCGAGGCGATTATTGCGGCAGTCGCAGTCGGCCAGCGCGGGCGGCAAGGCGATATTTTCCAGCCCCGCGACCCGGCCAATCCGGGTATCGAGGGCGGCATCGTCGAAGTCGTTCGGCGTCAGTCCCGAGATACCCTGTTCGAGCGCCTCGCGCTGGGGCGTCAGCCCACGGCCCAGGGCGCTGGTGGCGGTGTAGCGGGATAAGAGGAGAGGTTCCAAGGCATTACACGTCAAGGGGGAAGTTACGGAGTGTAACAAAGGCCGGGGCGTCGTGGGGTCGTCGCGGGCGACATGGCGGCTTCCATTACCAGAAAAATGTTCCAATCCATTGCAACATAAAAAAATGGAATTTTATTAACTACCATATAGGCGTCACTTCCAAACACTCACGCTGGGGGAAATCGGGAAATGAGTATCAGCGCAAAACTTGTCCTGCTGGCGATCATTAGTGTCGTGGCGCTGTTTGTCGTTGCGATATCGGGCTATGTCGGTTTGAACACGTCCACCAATACATTGACCGCAATTGTTGATGACAATCTGCCCTCAGTCAGAACCCTGCTGCAAGCAGATGAGGCGCAAACCAATATCATGCAGACAGGTCTGCGTATCTCCATTTACGAGTCCGACTATTCCGGTGCGTCACAAGAAGAAATCCGCGCCGCGATTGCCGAGCAGGAAGCAGGATGGATAAGCCTCGACACCGCGATCAATGAATATCTCGCGGTGCCCATTGATGCCGCCAATGCCGCCGAACTGCAAGCCCTGCAAGACAAATTCAAAGTGGCCTGGGGGCAATGGAAGCAGAATGTCAAGGCATGGGAGGCCGTCATCCGCAAAATTGGCGAGCTGCCCGCCGGTCAGGTGGCCGCCCGGCAGCAATTGTTTGAGCAATACAAGCAAACCTATCTCACGCAGCGTCCGGGTTATGTGGTCGCGGAAAAGGCACTGGAAGCCCTGACCGCATATGAAGAAGAACGCGCCAGGCGTGACGGCGCGACGGCTAAAAAAAGTGCGCACGCCTCAATTGCCGTATTGGTAATTGTCAGCCTGCTCAGTCTGGTGATTCTGGTGGGGCTTTGCATCTCCGTCTTCCGCGCCGTCATGATTCCGCTGAATTTGACCCGGCACACAATCGAACATATTACCGCCAGCAGCGATCTGACCCAGCGCGTCGATATTGGCAGTACGGATGAGATCGGCCAACTCGTGAATAGCTTCAACACGCTGGTCGCCCGCCTGCGTGACACCTTGACCAACATTCGCGGCAATGTCGAGGGCGTATTGACGACCGCGTCCTCACTTGCCACCGCCGCCTCCCAGGTCGCGGCAAGCTCCGCCAGCCAGAGCAGCGCCACCTCCGCGATGGCCGCTGCCGTGGAAGAGATGACCGTCTCCATCGGCACCGTCTCAAACAGCGCCGACGAGGCCCAGGCTTTGGCGCAAGACGCGGGCAGCAACTCCACTGCGGGCGGCAAGATCATCTCCCGCACCGCGACCGGGATGGGCGACATCGCCACCACCGTCGGCAACGCCAGTGACGTGATTCACGCGCTGGGCGAAGAATCCAAACAGATTACGTCCGTGGTGCGGGTGATCAAGGAAGTGGCCGACCAGACCAATCTGCTGGCCTTGAACGCCGCCATCGAAGCCGCCCGCGCCGGCGAGCAGGGCCGTGGCTTCGCCGTGGTCGCCGACGAAGTGAGAAAGCTCGCCGAGCGCACCGCGCAATCCACCCTTGATATCAGCGCCATGGTCGGCAAAATCCAGGTCTCCGCCGCTGAGGCGGTCGAAAACATGGCGCACGTGGTCAAGCAGGTTGAAGAAGGCCGCATCCTGGCGTCAAACGCCGGGGACTGCATCGCCTCCATCCAGGACGGCGCCAGCCGGGTGTCCCTGGCCGTGACCGAGATCTCCAACGCGCTCAGGGAACAGAGTAATGCCAGCCAGGACATCGCCAAACACGTGGAGAGCATCGCGCAGATGACCGACGAAAATAACGCCGCCGCCGAAGAGACCTCTTCCAACGCCCGCCAACTGGACGCGCTCGCCCAAACCGTCGGCGCGGCGATTGCGCAGTTCAAGCTGTAAGCCGCCGCCGCGTGCGCTCACCCCGGCTTGCGCAAGCGCAGCACCGCGTTGCTGTCCCAGGCCCAGGTCTGGTTCACCGCCCATAACTGCCGCACCGCCTCTTCGAGCGCCTGAGCGCGCTGGCGTTCGGCGCGCAGGGCGGCGATGGGGGCGATGCCCAGTCTCTCCAGCAGCCGCGACCAGCCGCGCCCTCTGGAGGCGAGCTCGCCCAACGGCGGAGGGAAAAACGAGAACGGGGCCAGGGCACGTCCGCGCTGCGCCGGGTCGTCGCGTGAGGCGTCGAACTCCACTTCGAGGCCGTGGATGGACGCCAGCGCCGCCACCAGCTCGGCGTGGTAATAGCGCACATGCTCCGGATCGCGCCAGAAGGCGAGCAACTGGCTGCGGATGGATTCCGGGTCGGGGAACACAAACAGCGCCACCCCGCCCGGTTGCAGCGCCGTCGCCACCGCACGCATCAGGCGTCCGGCGGCGTCGATGGGCAAATGTTCGATGAAATGCGAGCAGTAAATCCCGTCACAACTTGCCGGATGCGTCTCCAGCCAGTCGAGCACGTCGGCCTCTTCCACCGTGTGGCCCAGCAGGCGGGCGAAGCGCACGCTCATCTCATTGCGATCGACCCCGAGCGCGCCGATGCCCTGGCGGGCCAGCACTTCGAGGAAAATCCCGGTGCCGCAGGCCACATCGACCACGCGCTCGCAGCCGGCAAAATGCACCGCAAAGCCCTCCTGCATCGTATGGAGCAAGGCATGATCGCGCTGGCCGAAGGCGTAGGCTTCATAACCGAAACCGGTCGCGCTGGAGGTGGGGCCGGGTTTGAAAGCCGCCCCTACAGGCATCGGCGGCGGGGTGGGCTGGCTCGGGGGCAGATCGGGATAGCGCACGCGCAGCGCGGCCTCATCGCCATCGGGCGGGGGCAGCAGCGCATCCGCCGCACGCAGCACGCCGCCCAGCCAGCGCGCCGCCACCGGGTCACGCGCCAGCGCCGCCACACGCGCCGCCGACGGCAGGCGCAGCACCGCGCCGACGCCGAACGCCAGCGCAATGCGCGCCAGCTCCAGCGTGATGCCGCACAGATCATCCACCACCACGCGCACCGGGTGCAGCTTCGTCAGCGCGGCGACGAAGCGGCGGTTGAGCTCAAACGGGCCGTAAGCCGGGCCGAAATGCAGCCACTGCGCATCCAGCTCGAAGCGTTCAGTGACGCCGCGCTGGCACTCACCGTCCGCGCTCACGGCCACCCACGTCAGCACGCAGGAACCCGCGTCCGCGCCTTGCGCATTCGTCTGCAACGCAAGCCGCAGTTCAGGCCGCTGCCCGGATATTTGAGCGTCCATCGCGCTCCACCCGTGGAAAACCTTGGACTCTAACATGTTTCAATCCACGCCCGTGACCGGGCGATAACGGTAGCGGATGTTTTATCATGCGTGCCATCTGTTCAATCATGAGCCGGTAGATGAAGCGCCTGATTCTACAATTCGCCGCCGCCGTGTTGCCCTGGCCGCTCACCTGTGCCCTGTTGCGCCGCCTCGCCGTCCGCCATCAGGACGCGGGCGATGCCCATGCTGCGTTTGCGCAGGCGCAGGCGTATGGGGCCGCCACGGACGAAGCCGCGTTCTGCCAGCGTTACGTGCTCTACCGGCTGGTCGATCAGGTGGATCTCGCCCTGGCCTGGTGTCGCGGCAAGCGCTGGCAGCGGCGCTGGGTGCGTGAAACGGGCGCGCCGATCCCGGAGCAAGGGCCGTTTCTGGCCCTGACGTTTCACTTTGGCGCGGGCATGCATTCGCTGCGGGCGTTCAGTGCGCGCAATCCGATTTTCGGCATCCTGCGCACCGAACTGCCGCCCGGCATGCCGCTCGTCGATCGCCTGCTCGCACGTTTGCGGGGCGCGGCCTGTCGGCGGCTGACGCGCGTGCCGCAGCTCATCTCCATGGACAATAACGCGGCGCGCAAAATGCTGACCGTGCTCAGGCACGACCCCATGATCGCGCTGGTCGATGTGCCCAACCCCAAGCGCCGTCAGAGCCGTCGTGACCTGCCCCTGCTCAACGGCCACATCGGCATGCCCACCGGCATGTCCCGGCTGGCGGTGAAGAGCGGGGTGCCGGTCTATGTGTATTTCTGCACGCTGGCGGAACACTCGCCCGAGCGCATCCTGCAGGTGTACGGCCCCCTGCCGGCGGAGAGCGAGGCACAGCTCACCACCGCCATCGGGCGCGTGTTTGAAGAGATGCTCCGCCGCGACCCTGCGGCGTGGCATCTGTGGAATCTGGTGGATACCGAGTTCGCCTCCGCTGGCCCGCAGGCGTAGCGCCATAAAAAAACCGGGCCGAAGCCCGGTTTTAAAACCTGCACCGCTCTCCCCGTCAACCCTTGCGGGCTGGCGGGGAAAGACGCCGAGGTACGCTTAGTCTATTTTACGTACCGGCAGCGTGGTGCCATACACAACACCACTGCGCGTGTCGACAACGTTGATTGCGCTATAGGCGATGAACGGCAGGCTGAAGGTGTCGAAAGTCGTTGCGGTACGTTTCCTCAGCAGGGAGTGACCGGTAGCAGCACCAAGAGCAAAGTCAAGGGTGCCTGCTGTTCCCACCACAAATACGCCGGCCGGATCACCGCCAGCTTTGGTGGTGCTGATCTGGCCCCAACCATTGGAATAAGTGGTCTTCAGCACATTCTTCGTCAGCTTGGCGCCCAGTGCTTCCGAGTCTGTAGCGACGTTGCCATTGACTTCAACCACAGCGACTTCGCCGATCAGACCAGCGACACCTGCAGGAGGCGCAGGCGACCAGGTGTCAGCACCTCCCACCGACACTTCTTCTTCACGACCGGAGAACCAGGCAGCCCCTACCGGAACCGTGTTGGTGAGACCACGCAGCGCGGAGTATGGCGTATTGATTTCACCGAAGATCCTGAACTTCCCGGCGGGCAACGTAAACTCACGATGGACTTCGCCGGTAGGTGCAGGCGTATACCAGTAGTAGTAGCGACGCAGGGGCTGGTTGATCACAATGTCGGTGGAGCCCTGGATGCTACCACCGGTGACGTACTCAAAGGCGAAAGCCGGAGCTTGCAGCGCGGCCGCAACCAGGTCACGTTGTGCCGCCGCCGGGCCACCCGGGTAGACACTACTGGCGCCGACGAGGTTGCTTGTTGTCACCGTATCAGCAGCGAAACCGATCCCCGCAACCGCCGCAGTGGTGGGCGTCGACAAATCAGGCAGGTCAAGCTCCAACAACGCAAGACCCGCGAACGCTGATGCCGGGTACTTTGTGGGAGCCAATCCAGCCGTATCACCGAAGAGCTTGTCAGCGGTGATTAGGTCGCCCTTGCCATTCCACGGCACTGGCAAGTCGGCGGCGGGGAAAGCGACGGGATCGTAACGCTGTTTGAAGTAGGCCTTGATCGAACCCACCGCAACGTTAGCCCACTGAACATCGGCGCGACTAGAAGCATTCACCACTGCGACGGTGTTTGTCACCACACCTGTAGTGGCGGAGATATCGTCCACCACCGGGGCGTTTTTCAGCGCGGTGGCTTGAAGGGTGTAGGCTTTCTTGCTCTGGACGTTGATGATCGACACGTAGCTCGAAATCCCCGGAGTGGGGAATTGCAGCCAGTCGTCGCTTGCCTTCAGCGGAGCAGCACCAAACTGGCCCTTGCCGTTGTAAGTCTTGGTAGCAACAGGCTGCAGAAAAGTATCCCATCCATCATCATTGTTGGTGCCGTTCTCAGCATACAAGTGAACGCCGTTTGCCCCAATTGACGCACCGACTGCAGGATATGACCAATAGCTGTCCTCGATCAGTGATCCGATGGTGGCTCGATACACGTTATCATCGGTACGGCACAGCGGTGCGGCGCCGGTATTGGCATGCTTGATGACGTCGTAGAGCGGATTGGCGTGAACGGCAGTACTCCCACCATCGGCAGCCGGCGCGTCGAATTCCCCCGCAGTTGCAGTGGCGGAACCAACTGCCCCATTCAAAAGCTGCGGGATGTCGGCCAGGGTGATGATTTCAACATAACCTTCGAGGGTGCCGCCTTCGGTACCGACCGCAACCCGGTTGAGGTCGTCCTTGAACAGCGCGCCATTTGCGCCGAGCTGCGGCCGGGTGCAAGTGTTGTCTTCGGACTTGTTCAGCTTGGCGACCGCTTTGCCCGTGTCCGGATCTACGCCGCGGGTGATTGAAGCCGTCCACACATCAAACGGGGAAAGGAAGACCTGAAAGTCAAGCACGTCGTCCGACCACTCCGCGCCACGGAAGCGCACTTTCACGACCTTGCCGTTGGTAAAGTCGTTGTTGGTGATGGACAGCGCGACGGTGTTGCCCTCCCGGACGTTGTAGTAAGGGACGATGTTGATGAGGCCGATATGGTCATCGGACACCACGACGTTACCCGGCTGCGCGATGCGGTTTGTAGCTGTACTAGCAGCAGGCACAAGCGTTTCAACGGCCGCAGCCAAAACCAGCCCACTCATCGTCATCGCACTGAGCGCAAGCGCCACGTTTGCTACGAGAGACTTCTTTTTCATGTAGAAAAACCAGAGTCCCGCCGTCACTGGCTTTGCAGCCCGCTGACGTCGCAAATGGGCACAAATCAGGGCACAAATCAGGGTGCACAAAACACGCATCAAGCATAAAACTATGCTCCAGGCGCAAATGCGAGCCATTTTCGGCAAGACGCACGGGGCGAAATCGAAGACATCAAGAAACCAGATTACCCATATCGGGTAGGCCAGACTATTTTTGCAAAACAGCCAGCCATGGGCACAAATATGGGCACAAATTTGTGCCGGGGAACGTGGTTTTATGACGAATGATATAACTCGAAAACCCGGCGCTCTCCTGAACCATGTTCACCCCTATAATGGCATATCAAAATGCTACCTGAGTGCGAACATGCCCCCGCCCTTCCTCCTCTCCCCCATCAACGACGCGGTGTTCAAGATGATCTTCGGCGACAGCCACGACATCGGGCACCTGACC
>BNUB01000048.1 GCA_025997045.1 Betaproteobacteria bacterium | reverse complement strand
GTTTGCAGGTTTGCAGGTTTGCAGGTTTGCAGGTTTGCAGGTTTGCAGGTTTGCAGGTTTGCAGGTTTGCAGGTTTGCAGGTTTGCAGGTTTGCAGGTTTGCAGGTTTGCAGGAGAGTATACCATATTCATGGTATGAAGTCTATTAAAATCAACGAGTTGTTTTGAATTTTTACGGTGTTTCGGTTGCCCCGATTGCGGAAACCGTCCCACTCTACCCGACGCCGACATGCTACTACGTCGATGCTGCAAACCCGCTGATTTATCCCCTCTGGATGCATGAACGTGCGTAGTAGAAATGATAAATACCTGTTGTGTCAAGTGTTCATCATTCGCGGCAGGCGTGAGCAAGCGTAGCGCGGACATCATCCGTATGGAACAGCGCGTAGCCCGGACATCTAAAGCACCCTCGCCCGCTTGCGGGCGAGGGAACCGACGGGGGCATCAGGCAGTATTACTGGAACGAGAATTTGCCTTCGGCCACGATACTGGCGAGGGGCTTGCGCTCGTTGGGGACTTCGCGGGCCTTGAGGTCGTCGCTGAGTACGTCGGGGTCGGCTTTTTTGCCGATGACGATCGCGCTCTCGATCTGGTAGCCTGCGGGCACGCCGAGGGTGGTTCTGGCTTTTTCCTTGTCGAAACCGGTCACGATGTGCGCGCCGAGCCCGGCGAGGTGAGCCTGGAGGGCAAGATAGGCGACGGCTGCGCCGGTGTCATAGGAATGGGTGCCGGTGCTGATGGGGTCGGTTTTGCCGGGGGGCACGAACTGTTCTTGCGAGATGGCGATGACCAGCGCCGAGGCACGTTGCGCCCAGCCACGGTTGTAGGGGATGAGAAAGTCGAGGAAGGTCTCCCATTGAGGGGTGCCACGGCGGGCATGGATGAAGCGCCACGGTTGGGCGTTGTAGGCGGAGGGCGCCCAGCGGGCGGCTTCGAAGAGGCGGTTCAGCTCCGCTTCGGACAGGGTGGATTCATCGAAAGCGCGGGGCGACCAGCGTTCGGTAAAAATGGGGTTGACGCCGTTTTCGACTTGACGAGCCATGGTGTGTGATCTCCGTGAGGTTGGATTGCAGACGGTGGTGCAATGTAAATTGCATCCCGTTGCGAGAATCTAATCTGTTTGGCGGCGAGAGGCAAACGGATTTGTGCCGGGATGTTTTTATTATATTGAGCATGGTGTCATTAGCATTACAGCATCAGGCCGGTAATATTTATCGTGGTCGATGTGGTGCTGGCGGCTATACTGGATTAACCCGGCAACAAAATCCACGACCGCAGGGGCGGGGTTGAAACCCGTCCCTACGCCAACATGTACGGTATTTTGGGGCCAGTTTAATGGAATCAGAGGGGGCAGCCAGTGTTGGGCGAGAATGTAGATCGCATATTTCGGGTTCTTTTCGTGTGCACGGGGAATATCTGTCGTTCGCCCGCAGCCGAGGGGATCGCACGTCATTACATCGAACATGGCGGGTTGGCGGGGCGGGTTGAGGTTGATTCCGCCGGCACCTATGGCGGGCATGCGGGCGAGCCGCCAGATCCGCGCATGATCAAGGCTGCCGCACAGCGCGGTTACGATCTCGCCGGGCTGCGCGCACGCGAGCTGGAAGTCGATGATTTCAAATATTTTGATTTGATTCTGGCGCTGGATCATGGTCATCTGGAAGAGATGACGAAGATCTGTCCGCTGGGCTACGGGCGTCGTATCAAGCTGCTGCTGGATTTTGTGCCGGGCGCTGAAACTGACGAGGTGCCGGACCCTTATTTTGGCGGGCCGCAGAGTTTCGAGTATGCCCTCGACTTGTGTGAGGCTGGCGTCGACGCGCTGTTGAAGGAGATCGCGCAGAAGCTTTGAGCGGTTTTATCAGATGTAAACCAAGGACGGGACAGCCCCTTGCAGGGGTGTCCCGTCCTTGGTTCAAGCGTTGTCAGATTCAGACGCTCTTGTGGGTTTCCACCTGTTGCAAGGACTCTTCGACAACGACGGCGCTTGCACGTGGTTTGCGGCCAAGGCGTACCGGCGTCTCCGTGGGGACGACTGCGGCTTTTTTCTCTGTCCGGGTCTCGATCAGGACGAGGTCGCTGGCAGGACTTGCTGCCGTTTTTTCCGCTTCCGCCGTCGGCACCGCGACGACCGGCGTGTAAGGCTGACCGACTGCGACGGGCAGGGACTCGGGCGTGGCGGCAGGGGGAAGCGGGGCGACGTCGAAGGCGGCACTTTGCGCGACTGGCGCAGCCGTGATCGTGGCGCTTTCGCTACGGGCAGGCGGCGGCGCGTCGGGGGCCGCGAACGATAAGGCGCCCTGGGACGCTGCGGGCGTGCTTGCAGCCACAACTGAGGGGTCAACCGAGGGTTCGGCCGTGGTGGCGCGTTCGCTTACCGGCGCGGCGGCTGTTTCTGCCACGGGGCTGTCGGGATGCCCGGTTTCAGTGCTGGCGCTGCCTTCTTCCTGGGCACCGGCGGGGCGGCGCGCCCGGTTGCGACGGCGACGTTTTTCCGGCGCATTTTCGGTTTCAGCGGCAGGGGCCGTCGAGCGTTCTACAGGCTCTGCGGCAGGAGTCTCTTCGTCTGCGGCGGTTTTTGGCGGCACGTTTACCTGCGAAGCGACTACATCGGCGGCGAGCACCTCTTTGTCGCTGTTGACCGGGGTCTTGCCGTTTTCACCTGCGGCCTGAGCACGGCGACCACGACGGCGGTTGGTGCCGCCTTCGGGACGTTCGCCCTCCGTGCGCTCAGTGCGTTCCGTCTGTTCGCTACGGTCGGTTTTTTCCGCGCGCTCTTGCGAGCGGGCAGGGCGTTCGCTACGTTCAGCGCGTTCAGTTGCCTGATGGCGGGGTTTTTCCGCTTGTCCGGCGGGGGCTTCGGCACGTTCGCCACGCGCGTTGCGGTTGTTGCCGCTGGCGTTGCGTCCGTTTTCCGGCGTCGTTTCATTGCGTTCACCGCGCTCGCCACGGCCCTTGCCACTGCCATTGCGACCACCGTTACGACGTTCGCTGTTGCGCTCGCCGCCACGATTGCCGCGTTCGCCACGTTGGCTTTCACGGGGCGCGGCAGGTTTGGCGCTCGGGGTGGGGGTGGGTTCGCCTGTTTCATCACCGACCAGGCGGGAGAGCCAACTGCTGATGCGGGTGAAAATGCCTCCCGTCGCAGGCGCGGGCGCTTCCGGTTTTTTGGCTGTGGGACGCGGGGTCTCCGCCGCGCCGGGCACGGATGGGGGCGGTGTGACGATGCCCTTGACCGCGGCCTCCTGACGCACCGGCTTGTCGGTGTTGCGCGGGGACTGGGCGCTGCTGGGGTCGATATCGCCGGGCTGCTGCACCATCTGATAGCTCGCCAGCGCGATGTCTTCGCTGTTGAGCTGGTCGTGGCGCAGGCGGATGATCTCGTGCGCCGGGGTTTCCATGTGCCGGTTGGGCACGATGATGAGCTGGATTTTGTGGCGGTATTCGATACGGGCGATGTCGATCCGCTTTTCGTTGAGGAGGAAGGTGCCGACGTCGACCGGCACCTGGATGTGCACGGCGCCGGTGTTTTCCTTCATCGCTTCCTCTTCGAGGATGCGCATGATGTGGAGCGCGGAGGATTCGGTGCTGCGGATGTGGCCGGTGCCGGTGCAGCGCGGGCAGGTGATGTAGCTGGTTTCGGCCAGGGCCGGGCGCAGGCGCTGGCGGGAGAGTTCGAGCAGGCCGAAGCGGCTGATCTTGCTCGTTTGCACGCGGGCGCGGTCGTAGCGCAGCGCATCGCGCAGGCTGTTTTCGACATCGCGCTGGTTCTTGGCCGCTTCCATGTCGATGAAGTCGATGACGATGAGGCCGCCCAGATCGCGCAGGCGCAACTGGCGGGCGATTTCTTCGGCGGCTTCAAGGTTGGTGCGCAGCGCGGTCTCTTCGATGTCCGAGCCTTTGGTGGCGCGGCCGGAGTTGACGTCGACCGACACCAGCGCTTCGGTGTGGTCGATGACGATGGCGCCGCCCGAGGGCAGGTTGACCTGACGCGAATAGGCAGATTCGATCTGATGTTCGATCTGGAAGCGCGAAAAGAGCGGGACGTCGTCACTGTAGAGCTTGATCCGGTTGACGTTGTCCGGCATCACATGGCTCATGAACTTGGAGGCCTGAACGAAGAAATCGTTGGTGTCGATCAGGATTTCGCCGATGTCAGGCTGAAAATAATCGCGGATGGCGCGGATGACCAGGCTGCTTTCCTGATAGATGAGGAAAGGCTCGACCGGGCGTCTGGACGCGCTGTCTTTTTTGTTGTTGCTCGTGGTGCCGTCGATGGCCACGGCGTCTTCGGCTTCCGCGCCGCCGCCGATGGCCGCTGCGGTTTCGATCGCCGCCCAGGTGTGGAGCAGGTAGTCGAGATCCCACTGCAGCTCTTCGGCGCTGCGGCCGATGGCGGCAGTGCGGGCGATCAGGCTCATGCCCTGGGGCACGTCGAGCTGATCCATGGCTTCGCGCAGTTCGGTGCGCTCGTCGCCCTCGATCCGGCGCGAAACGCCGCCGCCACGCGGATTGTTGGGCATCAGGACGAGGTAACGACCGGCCAGCGAGATGTAGGTGGTGAGCGCCGCGCCCTTGTTGCCGCGTTCGTCTTTTTCCACCTGAACGATCAGTTCCTGGCCTTCGCGCAGCCCTTCACGGGTACCGTTGCCCGTCTGCAGATAGGCGCGGGCGATTTCCTTGAACGGCAGGAAACCGTGACGCTCCGCGCCGTAGTCGATAAAAGCCGCTTCGAGACTGGGCTCGATGCGGGTGATGATCGCCTTGTAAATATTGCTCTTGCGTTCTTCCTTGTAGGCCGATTCGATATCGAGGTCGATCAGTTTTTGACCGTCAACAATCGCGACGCGTAATTCTTCGGCCTGCGTCGCATTAAAAAGCATGCGCTTCATGCATCGTTCTCCCGCGCTACACGCACACGGGCAGGACGACCAAACGCGCACCATCGCGCGGGTTCCGGGGGTCAGGAGCGGTTAGAGGAGGCTACTTTCATCCAGAATAAGTGGGCTGTGGTGGGTGGTATCGGTCGTGTTCATTGAACCTGTCGCAGACTCATGCAAGCCATGCGGCAGGAGAATTTAATCCTGCGTGGGTGTTACGCGTTCTATAAATCCAGCCCGGAGGTTGGATGGGTGTGTCGAAATGGCTCGTTTGCGCTACCATCAGCGGCCTTTGAGGGCAAAGGCTCGAATATGGGGCGCGGCGCTCGGTCGAGACGGGAGCACGCGATGGGCTCAACAACTGCCGATCCGTCACCGCATCGTGCGCGTGGGGAAAGGCGGTCATTACCGGCAAGCGACCGGCGGGTAGTATATTTCAAGATGATGATGGAAGGCAAAGCCAATATGGTGCGGCATGAGCGGATCGACGATTCCGCCGCGGCCCAGCGCATCGACAATTACCTGCTGCGCCTGGCCAAAGGGGTGCCCAAAAGTCATGTCTATCGCATCTTGCGCAGCGGGGAAGTGCGGGTCAATGGACGCCGGGTGCAACCGACCTATCGCCTGATCGTGGGCGACGAGGTGAGGATACCGCCGCTGCGGACGGCAGCGCCCGCTGCCCCGGCGCGGATTCCCGTCGGCGCGGCGCTGGCGGTGGTGTATGAGGACGACGCCCTGCTGGTGCTCAACAAGCCCGCCGGGCTGGCAGTGCATGGCGGCAGCGGGGTGAGCTACGGCGTGATCGAGCAATTGCGTGCGCAGCGCCCTGACAGTCGCATGCTCGAACTGGCCCATCGTCTGGACCGCGAAACTTCCGGTTTGCTCATGGTGGCGAAGAAACGTTCGGCGCTCACGGCGCTCCACGACATGCTGCGCGAGGGCAAGATGGAAAAGCGTTACCTCGCCCTGGTGCGTGGGCAATGGCTGAACAGGCTCCAGCACATCAAGGCTCCGCTGTACAAATACCTGACCGCAGAAGGCGAGCGCCGGGTGCGGGTGAGCGTCGACGAGGGCAAACCTGCGCACAGCATCGTCAGGCTGGTGCAACGCGATTCACGTTTCAGCCTCGTCGAAGTCGAACTCAAGACCGGGCGCACGCACCAGATTCGTGTCCATCTGTCCCACCTGGGCTTTCCGCTCTGCGGCGATGACAAATACGGCGATTTCACCCTCAACAAGGCGCTCGAATCCGAGGGGCTGCGGCGCATGTTCCTGCACGCGGCGAAGCTATCCCTGTCACATCCCTTGAGCGGCGAGCCGCTGTCGTTCGAGGCGCCCTTACCGCAGGAGCTGCGGGGGTTTCTGGCGCATCTGGGGTGGGTGGCGCGGGGGTAGGAGCATGTGCTGCCGACTCTCCATCGCCAGCGTTGACGACCCGATATATCATGCACACATGTTGTTTTGCGGGAGTTTTTCATGACTGCCAGTACCGTCTTTACCAACAACCGCGCCCAGGCTGTGCGCTTGCCGTCGGGAACCCGTTTTCCAGCATCCGTCAGGGAAGTGGATGTGCGCGTGGTCGGTAACGAGCGCATCATCGCTCCGGCGGATGCGGCTTGGGATAGTTTCTTTTTTGGGGAAAACCCCGTCACGGAAGATTTTATGACCGAACGCGCCGACCAGCAGCAGGACGAACGCGAACCCTTATGAATGCGCCCGATCTGTTGAGCTATCTGCTCGACACCAACATGGTCATTTACGTCGTCAAGCGCCGCCCACCGGAAGTGCGGGAGGTCTTCAACAGTTACCACGGGCGCATGGCCATTTCCAGCATTACCTTGGGGGAGTTGCTGCATGGCGTGGAAAAAAGCAGTGATCCAGCACGAAATTTTCGTGCTGTTCAGGATTTCACCAGCCGCTTACAAGTGCTTCCCTACGATGAAGCGGGCGCAGCCCATTACGGACAAATCCGTGCCACGCTGGAACGACAAGGGCAGATCATTGGTGTAAATGATTTGCACATTGCCGGACATGCCCGTAGCCGTGGCTTGACCTTGGTCACCAACAACGAACGCGAATTTTGCCGCGTGGAAGGACTGAGGGTGGAAAACTGGGTGACGAGCTAATCGCGCTCAGGCGTGAAGTCAGACGTAAACTCAGGCGTAAATATTGACCGCACGTCCTGCCGAAGAAGGACTCAGGCTGCGGGCGATGACCTGATCCAGCGCGTTGGCGTCGTCGCTTTGCGGCCTTGCGCCTGGAGGGGTGACAGGTTCTGCCTCCCCGGCCTCTTCGTCCGGCGCAACGTTGGCCTGGGCGATTTCGGCTTGTGCCGCAGCGGCCATTTGTGCGGCGGCGGCGGCGACGGCGCGGTCTTGTCCGGAAGGGTCGGCAGGGGCGAGGGCGGCGGCGCGGATTTGTTGGGCGCGGGCGAGGGTCTCTTCCGGGGTGCGGCCTTTTGAGGTGTCGATGCCGACTTCGCCAGCGACCGCGTAACGTTGTCCGTCGGGGCCGGTCTCGTATTCAAAACTTGCGCCCGAGGTGACGAGGCTGCCGCCTGCGGCCATGTGGGCGGCTTCATGGGTGCGCACCTTGCGGTCGGTGGTCTTGAGCTCGTCGATGCGGCGTTGGTCTTCCTGGCTGACTTGCTCCTGCCCCAGCGTGTTCCTGCCGCTGCCGGACTGCTGCGATGCATCAGGCGTGCGCACTGCGTTCGCGTAAAGCGAACTGGCATAAATTGCGCTGGAAGCGGATGAAACGGCGGAAATCATGATCGCGGGCGGTGAACAACATCACACTCCAAGCTTAGACCGTGAAGGCGCGCAGTGAAAGTCGACCTGACGGGTGGCGCATAACTATTTTGCGCGCACTGTGCATAATTGGCGTGGTTTGTTTATGACGGTGGTGGTACGGCCACGGTGACAGGGGGCGGTTCTTCGGTGGCGGGGATCTCTTCGGGTGCTGGCCGCACCGGCAGGTGAGTGAGCAGCCACTCGGCGGCAAGCTTGGCATTGGCGGTGAGGTAGCTGGCGGGGAGGTGTTCCGGTTCCGCGCCGTCGGTGGCGCGCCAGGCGCGGATGGCCGGGATCAGGTCGAAGGCTTCGCGCAGAATCGGTGCGCGCGGGTCTTCCTTGCCGACGATGAAACAGGTCGGGACGCGCAGCGCCTTGAGCGGCGCGGCGCCGGCGAGATCGGGGCGTCCGCCGAACAGACACAAGGCATTGATGTGTCCGGGGTCGCGGGTGGCGGCGCGGATGCCGGCTGTGCTGGCGGTGTCCGAAGCGAGCACGCCGACCGGCAGCATCATCGTGCCGGGCTGAAAGCGCAGCCATTCGATGGCGCTGAGGGTGCGTTCGGTGAGGCGCGCAATGTTGTAACGGGCGTCGGGGTCGCGCTGTTCCTCGGCGTCGGTGAGCAGATCGAGGGCGAAAGTGGCGTAACCCGCCCGCTGCAATACCCCGGTGATCAGGTTTTCGCGTTGGCGAATCAGGGGGTTCATCGCGGTTTGCAAGACGACGATCAGCCCGCGCGCAGCGGGGCTATGGGCGAGGCGGGCGGTGAGCCAGACGCCTCGTGCGGGAATGCTGAGTTCGAAATGGCGCAGTTTCACGATGAATGCCGTGATGGTGGAGGCCAGCGAGGCGGGGGAATGCACAGGCCTGATTCTATAGGTGCGGGATTGATCCGGGGGCGGTTAGAATCCGCACATGCAACAAAGTTTCCACCCCCGCCACTTCGCCCTCGTCCCTGCCGCCGGTAGCGGCAGCCGCATGGGCGCCGGATTGCCCAAGCAATATCTGCCGCTGCTTGGCCAACCCTTGATTCGCCACGCGCTCGCCACCCTGTGCGCAACGCCTGAAATTGACCAGGTGTTTGTCGTGCTCTCGGTCGACGACAGCCATTGGGCCAGACATGACTGGAGTGAAATGAGCCCCAAGCTCGTGCCGCTGTTCTGCGGCGGGCCGACGCGGGCGGATTCGGTACTCGCCGGTTTGCGTGCGATTGCGCATGATGTGGCGGCCACCGACTGGGTGCTGGTGCATGATGCCGCGCGCCCCTGTCTGGCGAGCTGGCACGTTGAGCGCCTGATTCGTGAGCTCGGGCACGACGACTGCGGCGGCATTCTGGCCTTGCCGATGGCCGATACCCTGAAGCGTGCCGATGAACAGCGCCGGATTGTGGAAACGGTGGCGCGGGACAGGTTGTGGCGGGCACAAACGCCGCAGATGTTCCGTTACGTAGTGTTGCGCCGTGCGCTGGAGAGTGCCCACGGCGTGACCGACGAGGCGAGCGCAATCGAGGCGGCCGGGTTGCGCCCCCGCCTCATCGAAGGCGATACCACCAATCTCAAAGTCACCTGGCCGCTCGACCTGCATCTGGCGGAGTGGATACTGCTGCATCGTGAAGGCGTGGTGCAATGAATCCCGCAGCGTATTTCCGTATTGGTCAGGGCTTCGATGTCCACGCCTTCGCCGCGGGACGGCCATTGATGCTCGGTGGGGTGAGGATTCCCCATGAACGCGGCCTGGCCGGGCATTCCGATGCCGATGTGCTGTTGCACGCGATCACCGACGCCCTGCTCGGCGCGGCCGGGCTGGGTGACATTGGCCGCCTCTTTCCCGACACCGACGCGCAATATGCCGGTGCTGACAGCCGCGTCCTGTTGCGCACCGCGTTTGCGCGGGTGAAAGCGGCAGGGTGGGCCGTGGGCAACCTCGATGCCACAATCATCTGTCAGGCGCCGAAGATTTCCCCCCATGCCCCGGCGATGGTCGACAATCTCGCCGCCGACCTTGGCCTCGATCCGGGCTGCGTCAACATCAAGGGCAAGACCACCGAAAAGCTGGGCTTCACCGGTCGGGAAGAAGGCATCGCCGCGCAAGCTGTAGTGTTGCTGGTGCGGGTCTGACGCGCACGGATGACGCCTCCCGCCCCGATTCTGCCCGCCGCCCCTGTTACCCCGGCCCCTTTCCTGCCGCTGTCGCGGGTGGAGATGGATGCGCTCGGTTGGGCACAGTGCGATGTCATCCTGATCACCGGGGACGCTTACGTCGATCACCCGAGCTTCGGCATGGCCCTGATCGGTCGCCTGCTCGAAGCGCATGGCTGGCGGGTCGGCATCATCAGCCAGCCCGACTGGCATAGCGCGGACGCCTTCCGTACCCTGGGGCGGCCCCGGCTTTATTTCGGCATCACCGCCGGCAACATGGATTCGATGGTCAATCACTACACCTCGGAGCGCAAAATCCGTAGTGATGACGCCTACACCGCCGGGGGCATCGCCGGTCGCCGCCCCGACCGCGCCGCCACGGTTTACGCCCAGCGCGCCCGCGAAGCCTGGCCGGGAATAACGGTCGTGCTGGGCTCGATCGAAGCCTCGCTGCGGCGCATCGCCCATTACGATTACTGGAGCGACAAAGTGCGGCGCTCGATCCTCGCGGACGCCAAGGCCGACCTGCTCATTTTCGGCAACGCCGAACGTGCCCTGCTCGACCTCACCCGCCGCCTGGATGCCGGGGAAGCCGTGGCCGACATCCGCGACCTGCGCGGCGCCGCCTTCATGACCCGCCCGGATTGGCGTCCCGTCGAGTGGACGGAGATCGACGCCTCCGTGCCCGCCAGCGCGGTTCCCCAACCCGCCGTGCCTGACCCCCACCGTGACCCTTACAGCGAAGAACGGGACAAGGCACCCTGTGCCACGCCGCCGACCGCCCCCCTTGACGGGCCGGTGCGGATAACGCGGCAGCGGGCGCGGCGCGAGCGTGTCGTCATCCGCCTCCCGTCTTATGAAGCGGTCAAGGACGACCCCATCCTCTACGCGCACGCTTCCCGCGTCTTCCACCTCGAATCCAACCCCGGCAATGCCCGTGCGCTCGTTCAGCGTCATGGCGAAGGGCCGGGGGCACGGGACGTGTGGCTCAATCCGCCCCCCGTGCCGCTCACCACGACCGAGATGGATTTCGTCTATGGCCTGCCCTACGCCCGCCGCCCCCATCCGGCCTACGGCGAAGCGCGCATTCCGGCGTGGGACATGATCCGTTTCTCGGTCAACATCATGCGTGGCTGCTTCGGCGGCTGTACCTTCTGCTCGATCACCGAACACGAAGGCCGCATCATCCAGAGCCGTTCGCAGGCGTCAATTTTGCGCGAGATCGGCGAAATTCGTGCTCGTACCCTGGATTTTCGCGGCCATATCACCGATCTTGGCGGCCCGACTGCCAACATGTACCGCATGGCCTGCCGCGACAAGGCGATCGAAGCCGCCTGCCGCCGCCTCTCCTGTGTCTACCCCGGCATCTGCGCCAAGCTCGTCACCGATCACGCGCCCCTGATCGCGCTATACCGCGCCGCCCGCGCCGTGCCGGGGGTCAAGCGCATCACCATCGGTTCCGGCTTGCGCTACGACCTCGCCGTGCGCTCGCCCGAATACGTGCGCGAACTCGTCAGCCATCACGTTTCGGGTCTGCTCAAGATCGCCCCTGAACACTCCGAAGCCGGGCCGCTGGCGCTGATGATGAAGCCGGGCATGGAGCGCTACGAAGCCTTTCGCCTCATGTTCGAACAGGCGAACCGGGCTGCGGGCAAAAAACAGCATCTGGTGCCATATTTCATCGCCGCCCACCCTGGCGCTACTGATGAAGACATGCTGAACCTTGCCCTGTGGCTGAAGCAAAATGGTTTTCGTCCCGATCAGGTTCAGACCTTTCTCCCCACCCCGCTCGCCCTGGCGACAGCCATGCACCACAGCGGTCTCAACCCGCTGAAGCGAATCACGCCGCAAGGCGGCGAAGCCGTGTTCAGCGTCCATGGCGAACGTGCGCGCCGGGTACACAAGGCGTTTTTGCGCTGGCACGACCCGGCGAACTGGCCCTTGCTACGCGAAGCCCTGCGCCACATGGGTCGACACGACCTGATCGGCCACGGGCCACGCTGTCTGGTGCCGCCCGCCGGGCCGCGTCAGGGGAAAGGGCGGAGGTAGCTTTGGTATTGCTTTTGCCGTGAACTTAAGGTGGTCCCCAGAGTCAAGACAGAAGCAGCGTTAGTTTAAGCTGCACATTCAACTTCACTCGCAGCGGCTCGGCGCTGCCCCGGTTTTGCTTCTGGTTTGGTCATTGCTTTTGTTTCTGCGGCGGAGCAATCCCCCTGGCGGTGCGGTAAATGATGCCGCGGCGCAGCCGGGAGCACAGCGAACAGGTGGTTTTGCCTGCGGGGATTTTGTCCTTGACGATCGAATAGGTGTCCTGCTCGACGATACGGAACTCGACGCCCAGTCCGGACAGATAACGCGGCAACACGTCGGCGGGGAAACCCGGCTGTTTCTGGTCGAGATTCATGGCGATCAGCCGGAATTTTACAGGGGCGCGCAGCTGCAAGGCCATCAGGATCGACAGTAGAGCGTATGAATCCTTGCCGCCGGAAACGCAGACCAGCACGGTATCACCGGCCTCGATCATGTTGTAGTCGGCGATGGCTTTGCCGACATTGCCTTCCAGACGACGCTTCAGGCGGTGCAGGGTATGAGAGGGTTCCATGATTATGTTATTGCGCATTTTGGTGGGTATTGGATGAATGAGAGAGCATTCCTTAAATCGCGTTCAATGACCTTGGCTGTTTTCGCGCCTTGAGCAAGGGCGCTGATAACGCTGGGGAATTCTGGGTTGCATACATCGCCAACGGCGTAAATTCCAGGAATACAGGTTCGCCCCCATGCGTCAACTTGCAGATAACCCACTTGGTCAGTTTGTAACATGGATTGCCATTCTGCTGGCAGGAAATTTGTCAAAAAGCGCGTGTTTGGTTCGTAGCCTGCCAAGATATGAACCTTGTCTACAGGTGTTGGATGTTCACCGTTTGGACTACAAATTCGTGCCATGATAGATTTTCCATGTTCTGTCAAAGCAATGACATGGCTGTCTTCATAAACCGCGCAGCCGGGTCGATTTACTACAGCCGTCAACATTTGCTGTTGCGCTCGCGCACGCGAGCGGCTAACGAGCGTAACGCGAGCGCCTGCATCAAGCAGCAGGCGGGCATTCTCATAGGCATTATCGCCACCACCAACAATCAATATGTGTTTACCTGTCTGCGTCGCAATGTCCAGAAATGCGAAAGGACCACAAATGATCAAGCCAGACGCAACGGACGCGTGTTCATTCAAGGCATTTGCCAGCACTTCCCGCCCACGATAACGGCTACCCGTTGCAATGACAAGCGCGGCGCAGAGGATGTTGGTTCCATCGCCAAGCGTCAAATTTGCCTCGCCTGGTTGCGTGGGAATGAGCGTGGTAGCCTGGACGCCCAGGCGAATCTCTACACCTGATAGAAGTGCATGAGCACAAAAACGACGGCTCAATTCTTGACCTGTAACATTCGGATGACCCAAAATCCAGTTGTTATTGAGAAAATTCAGGTTGAGCATTCCGCCGAGGGTATCTTGGCATTCCAAGATAATTGGCGACAATCCCAGATTTTTCAGCCACAGACCGGCAGAAAGACCCGCTGGTCCCGCGCCCAGAATGGCTATCCGCAGATGGCTCATTGTGCTGTCTCTTGATGCAATAAGCTTCCTGCTTCCTGTATCAGTGAAAACAGGAAAAGACGCAAATCCTGAGCGAAATAGAGTTTGCTGGCAGGATCCCAGAGGAAATCCTGTCGCAGCAACTTGCGACCACATACCAAGACATGAGCTTTCCCTCCTGCAACGCTGTAGCCTACGTTTTCATCTATGACATATCCCTCGTGTGTCGCGCCTTCAATCGTGGCTGCAAACTTCTCTTTCAGTCGATCAGTCAGTGCTTTTCCCCGTTCTTGCTCATCCCAGGGCAAATAAATGACTACATTGACTTTTTTGACATTGAAATCCAGATGGAAGCGCAAAAACGAGAGTCCTTCGTTATATCGAACACTCAAACTGTACTGAGCGGTTGGGCCAGAAATATGCAGTAGTTGCGCTTTGCTTTCCAAAACATCATTTTCGCCTCTTATCAGAGTATCGGACTGAGCATGTGTATGCAGCGCGTCCAGCACAATGTTTTCCAGCAGTTCGCGGGTTTTGCTTTTGAGCGCTTTCACGCCTGTTTCGGCAAAAACCAGATACACCAGCACCAGAGAGGGCACGAAACCTACCGAAAGAATACTAACACCGGCATTTATCAGATGGTCATTGCATTCAGATGCGCAAGCACTCACGCCCGATAGCACCAGCCATGTTGGCATCAAAGTCATGAACAACGCCAACAGCAAAGCCAGCCACCTCGCCCATACAGGCACGGAAAGCTGTCGAAGTTGCTGAAGCAGATTTGGATTCAGGTTTTCATCTACTGCCAGCTTCAGTCCCTCATTGTCATGTTCGCTCAAAATTAACTCCCAGTTAACTCCCAGATTTCTGAGCGGGAATTTTCGCACAACTTACATCCCGCGTTCAACTTATAACTGTACATCCCGGCGCAACTTTACCAGATCGAAGCATTGTTGGGTACGGGCCTGGCACAGTCAGGCATTGCCAGGTAGCTTGGTTGCTCCCAGAGCACGATCAGTGATGAGCTATCTCGCAACAAGGGAAAATGTAGCTACAAAGCAGCGCAGGTCTAGCAGTGCTGCAAGGGGCGGCATCGAAACAAGCCCAAGTGCCAGAAGGACTGGAAAGCATCGCGCCCCTGGATGAAAAGACTGCTTGAACGAGGCTTCACCCCGGAGCGGATTGCTGCCTGTTCGAGCAGATTCAGCCCGGACGGGGTAGCGGTCACTGCGGTGGAGCGCAAAATCCGTTTGTATGTCAGGTTGCGGATGCCTTACGCGCTTCATTCTATTTTGCAGATCTCTACGATTTCTGGCAACGGGGTTCCAATGAACACCACAACGGCTTGCTGCGTCGATTCTTCCCGGAGGGTACTGATTTCGCTCTTGTCTCAGCTAGAGCACTTGATGACGTGACAATAACAATCAACTGTGGCATCGAAAAAAACTTGAACTGGAAAACGTCTTTCGATATGATGTCTGCGCACGAACAAACACCTATACCATGTCAATAGCTTTTATGCGGTTATGAGTTGAACGCGGGGTCTGTTTTCATATGGAGAAAGGCATGGCGACTTTTATTGTGCGTGGCGAATACATCCAGCTCGATCAGCTCTTGAAAGCGGCGAATCTGGTGACTTCGGGAGGCGAGGCGCACGCGGCGGTCAGCGCGGGGCGGGTCAAGGTGGATGGGGCGCTTGAGACGCGCAAACGCGCCAAGCTGCGCGCCGGGCAGCGGGTGGAAGTGGAAGGGCATGCCGAGGCGGTTGAATTGCTTGGCGCTTGACTGCTGCCACCTTTGCGGAATCGAACCCATGATTCTGGTCATCGACCTTGAGGCGACCTGCGATGATGGCAATGTCAAACCCATCCCGCCAGATGAAATGGAAATCATCGAGATTGGCGCGGTCTGGGCGACGGCAGAGGGCATGGTCAAGGCATTGGAATTAGCCGGTTTGCCGCTTACAGGCGACCACCATCGTGGCATTGATGACGCCCGCAATATCGCCATGTTGTTGCCCTTTGTGTGAAGAAATGCCCCCAAAATGAAAATTGCCCTTTACTCCGATTTACACCTTGAACTTGCCAGGTGGGAAGGTGATTCCCTGTGGGAACCGCCGCAGCTCGATGTCGACGTGGTGGTGCTTGCAGGCGATATTGACACTCGAACCAATGGCATTAAATGGGCAGCCAGCGCCTTCCCCGATACACCTGTCATCTACGTGTCCGGCAATCACGAGTTTTACGGGCATTCCATTCATCTGTTCTACAGGGACAGGGGGGAGCAGGGAAATGTGCATTTTCTGGAAAATTCGACCTTCACCCTGGATGGGGTGCGTTTTTTGGGGTGTACGCTCTGGAGTGGCTTTGAGCTACTCGGGAAGGAAAAGGCAAAGGGATACATGCAAATTGCAAAATTCAATATTGCCGACTATCGCGCCATCATCGGCTCCGAAGGGCTGTTGCTGAATCCCCTGGAAACCAGAGAACGTCACCAGCAATCGCTCAAGTGGCTGGAGCAGGAACTTGCCCAACCGTTTGAGGGCAAGACAGTGGTGGTCACGCATTTCGCCCCCCACCCGCTTTGCGTTGCCCCGGAACATCAGGAAAGCATCCTCTCGCCCTACTTTGTGAACGACCTGCGCCCATTGATGGACAACACCCCCATTGCGCTCTGGTGCTTCGGGCATACCCATACCAACTGCGATTTCACCACCGTTTCCGGCTGCCGCGTCATTTCCAACCAGCGCGGCTATCCCGGAGAATGGGAACGGAACGGGTTCAGACCGGAATTGGTGATTGACCTCGGTCGGGTCAGTGACTCTGGATGCTGAACATCACTGAGCCTGACTTTTTACGGTTCAGGGCTGGTGCGGGTGGTGTGGCGTTTCCATTGGCGGACGAGGACGTTCCATAGCCAGCTCTCGCGCAGATCATCGCCGGTGAGGATGTAGCTGAGGGCGTGCTCGTTACTGATGTTGAGATCGAATTTGTTCCGTGCCCCCGGACGCCCGGCGAGCAGAAGCTCGTCGCCGGGGCGTATCGGGGTGTTGGCGGCGGGGATGACCAGTGGGTCATCGCTGTCGCGCGCCATGTAGAGCACTTCGCAGCCGATGTATTCGTAGCGGTTGGCGTGGGAGTGGAGGAGCTGGTCGATAGTGATGGTTTCGCCGCGCATGAGATGGCGGTAGAGCGCGGGGGCGTGGGAGAGGTTGATGCGCTCGCTCCAGATTTCCGGCACCGTCCACCCCATGCGCCGGGTCAGGCGGTCGAGCATGCGGGTGCACCATTCTTCGTCACGATCACGGATGACGGCGAGGAAGGGTGCGAGCAGCGGGGTGGAGAGCACCGCCAGACATTCGTGGGCGATGATTTTGCTCGGCACGACGGTGATGTCGGAATCAAAGGCGTGGAACAGGGCGCGATTGGCGTAGTGGTTCTGGCGCAGGATGACGAACAGGTTTTTGTTCAGTTCGCGCGCGGTGACGGCGATCGACAGGTTGTCGATGTCCGAGCTGGTGCAGGCGACCAGCCCGGCCGCGTCATCGATGCCGGCGGCTTCGAGCGCGGTGGGGTTGGTGGCGTCGCTTTGCACCCAGCGGTGGTGGATGTCGTTCTGGGGTTGGCGGTCGATGATGGTGACGGGGATGGCTTCGGTATCCAGCGCGTTGATCATCAGCCGCCCGAAGCGGCCATGGCCACACAGGATCCAGTTGCCGCGGGGCGGTTCGCGCAGGCGCTCGATAGTGGAGCCGGGCAGGCCGGTGAGCAGGTTCAGGAGCTGCCAGGCCGCCGGAGCGTGCAGCGCCAGGGCCAGGGTGTGGCCGAATTTTTCGAACGGATTGATGATGTGGGTGGTGCCGAACGCGGCCATGTTCGCCGCGGTTTCGCGGGTGGCGGCGCGGGCCAGCGTCGGCAGGCGCGGGGCGAGCAGGCGGGCGGTGATCGAAATCGCCAGATTGGCGGCGTCAGAGTCGGTGAGGGCGATGACGCCGACGCAGTTGCGATGGGTGAGGCCGGCGTGTTGCAAGGTGTCGGGGTTGTGGGCGTCGGCGGTGAGGGTGGGCACATCGGTGGTGTAGCTGTAAAAATCGACTTCGCTGGCGTGGGTTTCGTTGCTCTCGACCACGACGACGCGAAAGCCGCGACGGTCGAGCGCCTGACAGATGAGGCGGCCGGTTTCGCCATAGCCGCACACCAGATAAAACGGTTCGGCGATGCGGCGCACGGCGCGGGAGAAACGCACCACGGCAATCGCCTGTTGCAGATTGCGGTCGGCGAGCAGGGTGAACACCGTGCCCAGGGTGTAGGCCCAGCCAATCGCCGACATGTAGATGCAAAACAGTACCCACAGGCGTTGCTGGTTGGAGAATTCGTAGGGGATTTCGCCGAAACCGATGGTGGTCGCGGTGTAGCTGATGAAGTAAAAGGCGTGGAAAAAGCTGAGGTAAGTCGTCTCGCCATCGACCACCGGCCCCGCAGCCAGGGTCAGGCCGAGCACCGAGAGCGCAATGATGGCGATGAGCAGAATCAGCGGCGCCCGCAGGCGACGCATGATCATCAGGAAGACGCTGTACTGGCGTGCGGTGGAGCTTGGGATCGGTTCGCCGGGCACCGTGTTTGCCTTTAGCGCCGCTGCATGATGGTTTCGGCGATCAGGATGGTCACTGATACCGCATTGGCGAAAAACGCCCCGCCCGAGAGCGACACCACGCGCGCGGTTTGTGCCGCGGTGAGCGGGTCGTTGCCGCTGATATGGGCGGCGTAGCCCCACACCAGCGCGGCGGCGAGCAATTGCAGATCGGCGACGAGGCTGGTGGCGAGGTGGATGGCGCCGATCTGGGTGCGGTCGCCAAACTTGAGCATGGTGGCGACGAGACTCACCACCAGCGCGGCGAAAAGCTCGTAGATGTCATGATGCGCCGGGTCGTCGATGGCGCCGACAAAAAAGCCGAAATTGAGCGTGGCGGCAAGCAGGATGAAGAAACCGAAAATGACTTTTTCGAAATTCATGGCGGCGCTGAGGGGAGGGCGATATGGATGTCAGATTATAGGGGCGATGCGTGCGTTCTGGCGCGACACGAATGCCTTTGTTCGTCTATGATGCATGGCGTAAGGGAGAGGAAAAGTCCGGGCGATCATGCCACCCATGTACCTGATGTCTTATAGAAGACATATAATTACTGGCGCCCTGCGGGAGAGCCCCGCCCCAACCCCCACACCAACCGTACCCATTGGAAGGAGACCTCCGTGCTTGTAGCCTATCGTGCCCATGTCGCCGAGCGCGCCGCGCTTGGCATTCCGCCGCTGCCGCTGACGAAGCAGCAGACCACTGAGCTCATCGCGCTGCTCAAAAATCCGCCCCAGGGGGAAGAAGATTTCCTCGTCGAGCTGCTCACCTACCGGGTGCCCGCCGGGGTGGATGATGCGGCGAAGGTGAAGGCCGAGTTCCTCGCCAGGCTTGCACGCGGTGAAGAAGCCTGTGCGCTGGTCTCCCGGGCCAAGGCCACGGAATTGCTGGGCACCATGCTCGGCGGCTTCAACATCAAGCCCCTGATTACGCTGCTGGCCGATGCCGACGTCGGCACGATTGCCGCCGAGGCGCTGAAAAAGACGCTGTTGGTGTTCGACTATTTCCATGACGTGACCGAACTCGCCAAATCCGCGCATGTGACCACTGCGGCCAACGCCAAGGCCGTGATCCAGTCCTGGGCCGATGGCGAATGGTTTACCTCGCACCCGGAAGTGCCTGCGACGCAAAAGCTCACCGTGTTCAAGGTGACGGGCGAAACCAACACCGACGATCTTTCCCCCGCGCCGGACGCCTGGTCGCGCCCGGACATCCCGCTGCACGCGCTGGCGATGCTGAAAAACGCCCGCCCCGGCATCACCCCGGAAGAACCCGGCGTGCGCGGCCCGGTAAAATTCCTGGAAGACCTGCGCGCCAAGGGCAATCTCGTCGCCTATGTGGGTGACGTGGTGGGCACCGGCTCGTCGCGCAAATCGGCGACCAACTCGGTGCTGTGGTTCACCGGCGAAGACATCCCCTACGTGCCCAACAAACGCTTTGGCGGGGTGGTGCTGGGCAGCAAGATCGCGCCGATCTTCTTCAACACCATGGAAGATGCGGGGGCGCTGCCGGTCGAGATCGACGCCGGCAAGCTGGACATGGGCGACGAAATCGAGCTGCTCGTCGACCACGCCACCGCCAAAGTCACGGCGAAGAAAAACGGCGCCGTCGTCTCGGAAGCGACGCTGAAAACCCCGGTCATCCTCGACGAAGTGCGCGCCGGGGGGCGCATCCCGCTCATCATTGGTCGTGGCCTCACCGCCCGCGCCCGCGAAGCACTGGGCCTGCCGCCGTCGACGCTGTTCCGCCTGCCGCAAACCCCGGCCGATACCGGCAAGGGCTTCAGCCTGGCGCAGAAGATCGTTGGCCGCGCCTGCGGTCTGCCCCTCATTGGCAATAATCAGCAGGGCGTGCGGCCGAACGTCTATTGCGAACCGAAGATGACCACCGTCGGCTCGCAGGACACCACCGGCCCGATGACCCGTGACGAACTCAAAGACCTCGCCTGCCTCGGCTTCTCCGCCGACCTGGTGATGCAGTCCTTCTGCCACACCGCCGCCTATCCCAAGCTCGTCGACATCAAGATGCACCACGAGCTGCCCGACTTCATCAGCACGCGCGGCGGCGTCGCGCTGCGTCCGGGCGATGGCGTCATCCACTCGTGGCTCAACCGCCTGCTGCTGCCCGATACCGTCGGCACCGGCGGCGACTCACACACCCGTTTCCCGATCGGCATCTCCTTCCCGGCAGGCTCCGGCCTCGTCGCCTTTGCGGCGGCGACCGGCGTGATGCCGCTCGACATGCCCGAATCCGTGCTGGTGCGCTTCAAGGGCAGCTTGCAGCCCGGCGTGACCCTGCGTGATCTGGTCAATGCCATCCCGCTCTACGCGATCCGCCAGGGCCTGCTGACGGTGGAAAAGCAGGGCAAGAAGAACATCTTCTCCGGTCGCATTCTGGAAATCGAAGGCTTGCCCGATCTCAAGGTCGAACAGGCGTTTGAACTCACCGACGCCTCCGCCGAACGCTCCGCCGCCGGTTGCACGGTGCAGCTCAATAAGGCTCCGATTGTCGAGTATCTGAACTCGAACATCGTGCTGATGAAGTGGATGATCGCCAACGGCTACCAGGACGCCCGTACCCTCAAACGCCGCATCAAGGCGATGGAAGACTGGATCGCCCACGGCGAACTGCTCAAGGCCGACGCCGACGCCGAATATGCCGCCGTGATCGAGATCGACCTCGCTGACATCAAGGAGCCCATCCTCGCCTGCCCGAACGATCCGGACGACGTGAAGCTGCTCTCCGAAGTCGCAGGCGACAAGATTGACGAAGTGTTCATCGGTTCGTGCATGACCAACATCGGCCATTTCCGCGCCGCAGGCAAGATCCTGGAAGGCAAAACCGATCTGCCCGTGCGCCTGTGGATCGCCCCGCCGACCAAGATGGACGCGCTGGTATTGAACGAGGAAGGCTATTACGGCCTCCTGGGCCGCGTCGGCGCCCGGCTGGAGATGCCCGGATGCAGCCTGTGCATGGGCAACCAGGCACAAGTCAGAAAGGGCAGCACCGCGCTGTCGACCTCGACCCGCAACTTCCCCAACCGGCTGGGGCTGGATACCCGCGTGTACCTCAGCTCGGCGGAGCTGGCCTCCGTGGCCGCGCTACTGGGCCGGATTCCGACCCCGGCGGAGTATCTGGCGCAGGTGGATGTGGTCAATAAAAAGTCTGCCGACATCTATCGCTATCTGAATTTCGATCAGATTGAGGTGTTTGTCGAAGCGGCGAAGAGCGTGGCAGCCTGATGTCGCGTTAATAACAGTCCGCGTAAGCTGACAGCGAAAAACGCTCCACTAAAGGAATTTGGTGGAGCGTTTTTGCAAGGGGGATACATGGTTACGGATATGAGGTGTCTGACAAGAGTGGAAGAATACGAGGGCGATAAAGTTTTTTCGCTCTGCTGTACCCAGCTTGACTGTAAACCATCCGAGCAAAGTAAAATTGCCGCAGCATGGTGTGAGCTTTTCAGCAGCCAGCAGCTCCCCATCGAAAAATTATGGGTGGTTTCGCGTATCTCACAAAAGATACTGAATGCGATATGCTGTCAAAAAAATCTGAACAGCCTCTGGATAAAATGGGGGGTCTATAACGACATCTCGAAGCTTGCCAACCTGGAAAACCTTGAATATCTGCATCTGGGCGGTGGTGCCAGCCTTGATAACGTTGACGTGCTGGCGCGACTTGCCAAGCTGAAGTCACTGGAAGCCGACTGTTTGTTTGCCATTCACGACTATTCACATCTGGTAGGGTTGAAAAATCTGACAGACTTGGCAGTTTATGGCGATGGTTTGGCGTCTAATAAAAGAGTTAAACTCCCGCGTTCAACCCATAGCTGCATACCCCCCACCCTGTAGCAGTGGGGCGAGTTGAAGTATTCTCGCAAGCTTTTGACCGGCAAGTCAGGAGCTTCTGATGCGACACTACCAACAACTCACCCCGGCGCAACGTTACCAGATCGAAGCATTGTTGGGTACGGGCCT
>BNUB01000047.1 GCA_025997045.1 Betaproteobacteria bacterium | reverse complement strand
CCAACAGACTCGCCGCTTCTTCCTGTGACAAGCGACCGCTGTTCCAGCTCTCGTATGCTTCCTCGAATCTCATCTTCCGTAACTCCTGTAACTGATGTGCCCGCTTCATCATTCACCTCCCTCAGGTAAATATGACAACCGGACAGTTCAGGTGCTACAAAACCGGACAGATTCAAAACTCGTGACAGCTGTACCGCTCAAACTTGTTCCGGTCTGGCAATCGGAATAGACTTTGACGCCTATATTGAAATCTATCAGAAGGAAACCGCGATGGCGACAGGAAAACTCCCCACCCTTTACGTGACTGGCGGTTCGGGAAACAGTATCAAGCCCATGCTCGTCAAGCACCAGTTGAAGCTGGAACTGGACGTGCGCTTCGTCGATGTGCTTGCCGAGGAAACACGGCGGGAACCCTTTATCGGCATCAACCCGCTGGGCGTCGTTCCTTTTCTGGTGTTGCCCGACGGCACGGGGATCGGTGAATCCAACGCCATCGCCTGGTATCTGGCGGAAGGCTCGCGCCTGATGCCCGGGGAGGCGCTGCATCGCGCCCAGGCCGTGCAATGGATGATCTTTGAGCAGACCCGGCTGGAACCCAACATCTCTCCGGCCCGTTTCTTCTCCTTCGTCCTGCCCGACCAGGAGGCTGCGCACGAGAAGGATTTTCCCGTTTGGCGGGAGAACGGGAACAATGCCCTGAACCATCTGAACGCCCATCTGGCAAAACACGATTTCGTGACCGACGCGGGCTACAGCGTGGCCGACATCGGCGTCTTCGGCTACACCCACATGGCGGAACAAGGAGGATTCGACCTGTCGCGCTACCCGGCGGTCACGGCCTGGATCGAACGCATCAAAAGGACGCCGGACTACGCCCCGGTGGAGGAACTGCTTCCCGTTTGATGACCGGAAATGAAGCACTTCCATCTTTCCGCCGACGCGTATTCGATCTTTTCCCGCCTGCGCACCGCCGTCTGGATCTTCGACATCGACAAGGGGCGTGTCGCCTGGGGGAATGAGGCTTCCCTCCGTATCTGGGCGGCGGACAGTCTCGAAGAGCTTGTCTCGCGTGACATGGGTAGCGGCATGTCGCAATCGGTCGTGCAACGCCTCGCCCAATACCAGGAAGATTTCCTTACCTCGGACGCCGTTTTTCTGGAGAACTGGAGTCTTTATCCCAAGGGCAAGCCGCTCACCTTGCGCGTGGTTCATTCTGGCGTCGTGCTTGAGGACGGTCGCATGGCGATGCTTTGCGAGGGGCTGGAAAAGCAATCCGTCGACAACGAAACCCTGCGCAGCGCCGAGGCCCTTCTGCATACGAAGGTGATGATCACGCTTTTCGCGGACGATGGGCACGCGCTTTATCGGAACCCTGCCGCGCGCGCCGTTGTGAGCGACATCGCCGAAACCTTCACTGAGCATTTCGTCGATCCCGGTGTTCCTGAAATGCTGGTGAGCCAGATCAGGGAGACCGGCGCGAGCCGGGTCGTCGCCGCCGTCAACACGAAGCCTGAAATATGCTGGCATGAAATATCGGCCCGTTTCTGCCATGACGCCGTGACAGGAAAGCCGGCGACCCTGGTCAGCGAAGTGGACGTCACGGAATTGAAGCGAACCCAGGAACGCGCCCTGCATTTGACTACCCATGACGTAGTTACGGAACTCTATAACCGCAAGTACGTGATGGAGAATTTCCCCCGTTTCCTGGATCTCGCCAGGAAAAGGGAATTCGAAGGCGTCCTGTTGCTCATTGACATCGACTATTTCAAATACGTCAACGAATCGGTCGGGCATGAAGGCGGCGAGCAGGTGCTGATCGAGGTGGCGAACCGTTTCCGCGCCTGCATGATCGACAGCCAGGATCAGTTGGCGCGGCTCGGCGGCGACGAGTTCCTGATCCAGACGATGGCCAAGGACATCGATTCGCGTACCAGGAAACTGCTGGGGAATATCCAGGAAAAATTCTCCGTGCCTTTCAACGTCGCCAATCGTTCGATTCCCATCACGCTCTCCACCGGGGTCGTGTATTTCCCGAAGGACGGAGCGGACGCCACGACGCTGATGAAGCATGCCGACCTGGCGATGTATCACGCCAAGAACCATGGGCGTAATTGCGTTTCCTACTATGATCCCAGCTTCGAGATGGTCGGTCGCGCCGATATTTTTCACGACGGTGCGCTCCACGCTGCGCTGGCGAACAGGGAATTCACCATCTATCTCCAGCCCAGGGTGCATGTGCAGAGTGGCAGGATCATCGGTGCCGAGGCGCTGGCGCGCTGGAACAGTCCACGCTATGGCATGGTTTCGCCGGATGTCTTTATCTCGGCCTGCGAGGAATTCGGTCTGATCGTGGAATTGGGCGCGCAGATGTTCGAGCTGGCCGCCCTTGAGCAGAAAAAATACCTCCAGCAGGGAAGACCATTGACGATTTCCGTCAACATCTCGCCCTATCAGCTCAAGGATCCGGGGCTGGTGCAAATGATCGAAAGAATCATGGTCAAGACCGGGTGTTCGCCGGACTATCTGGAATTCGAGATCACCGAATCCGCGATGCCGGAGGATAACGAGACAGTCATCCAGGCCATCCACGCCATACAGCGCATGGGTTTCCGCTTTCTCATCGACGATTTCGGCACCGGTTATTCAAATCTGTCGCACATCCAGAAGTATCCGTTCTCGGGGCTGAAGGTCGATCGGTCCTTCGTCAATGTGGAAACCGAACAGCGCAAGCTGGCCGAAATGATCATCATGATGGCCCAGGCCATGGGGTACAGCACGGTGGCGGAAGGGATAGAAACGGAAGAGCAACTGGAATGGCTCCGCCAGCGCGAAGTCGACGAGTTTCAGGGATTCTTCTTCAGCAAACCCCTGGATCGGGAACGATTCGCCATCCTGTTGAGAAGCGAGGATGCGGAACTGAATCGCCAGAAGCTGCGAAATGTTTCTTGAGGCGGCGGGCGAGAGACCGTCGTCGCCAACGAGCCTCGCCGTCAAAACCCCTGAAAATCGGCAAAAGCCGCCACAGGCTCGCGTTCCGTGACAAGGCGGTTTTCCGGCGCGTCCGGGTCGGCGTAGCCCAGGGCGATGCCGGTCACGATGCGCTCGTTTTCCCCCAGTTTCAGGTGGCGGCGGATGGTCGCCGGGTAATCGGCGAATGAATCCTGTACACAGGTATCCAGCCCGTGCGCGCGGGCTGCGGTGAGCAGGTTGCCGACGAACACGCCGCAATCCAGAAACATGCCGTGCCCCAGGCGCTCGTCCAGCGTGAGAATCAGCCCGACCGGTGCGTCGAAGAAGAGATAGTTGCGCCCGCTCTGGACACGCATGCGTTCCTTGTCGCCCTTGGCGATGTTCAACAAACCGTATAGCCCGAAGCCCATCTTGCGGCGACGGGACAGCCAGGGCTCGCTCCATTGCGTGGGGTAAAAATCAAAGTCGCGCTTCTCCCTGGCGCCCTGTTCATACTCCGCCAGAATGGCGGCGGACAGCGCCTTGCGCGCATCGCCTGCCAGCGCATGCACCCGCCACGGCTGCACGTTGCCGCCGGAAGGCGCACGGGCGGCGAGTTCCAGCAGTTCGCTGACGACTTCAAGTGACACCGGCGTGGGCAAAAAGCGGCGTATGGAATGGCGGGAGCGGAGTACGGCGGCGACGGTTGCGCAGGTTTGAGGGGTGAAATCAGGCATGAGGGTATTCCTGTTGCGAGCGCCATGGACAGCATTCTCCATTCAGCGTGGCGGCGCGGCAACAAGATTCGTCGCCCGTCCGTTCGCGCAAAAAGTGCGACAATCCTGCAACCCGAAAACATGACGAAAAATTGAAAAGGCGGAATCATGGCACTTCCCATCAACGTCAACGATCTTCTGCACGGCAAGTCTGTCGAGTGGGAGCGTCTCGAATTCAAGGCGGGATGGAACCCGCTCGACGTGCTGCATTCCCTGTGCGCGTTTGCCAATGATTTTCACAACCTTGGCGGCGGCTATATCGTCATCGGGGTCGCGGAAAATGGCGGACATCCGGTGTTGCCGCCTGTGGGCATTGAGCCTTCCCGGTTTGACGCCATCCAGAAAGAAATCCTCAATCTGGGCTACAGCGCCATCCAGCCTGCGTATCACCCGATCGTCGTGCCCTGCGTGGTCGGTCGTGTTTCGATACTCGTCATTTGGGCGCCGGGCGGACAAACACGTCCCTACAAGGCCAAACTCAGTCTCGCCAGGGACGACAAGGACTACGGCTACTTCATCCGTAAACAGTCGAGCACCGTGCGCGCCAAGGGCACCGATGAAATCGAATTGCTGTCATTGGCGGCTACGGTGCCGTTCGATGACCGCTGCAACCAGCAGGCGCGGGTGGAGGATCTGTCGCGGGAATTGATCGTCGACTTTCTCTCCGGGATCGGCAGCGAGCTGGCGGCAGAAGCCGCGACGCTTCCTCTTGCCCTGCTTGGCCGCCGGATGAACATCGTCGGTGGCTCGACGGAAGCGCCGTTGCCGCTCAATGTCGGGCTGTTGTTCTTCAACGAAGCGCCACACAGGTTTTTCCCGGCCACCCAGATTGATGTCGTTCTTTTCCCTGTCGATGCGGGCGGCGATACGTTCACCGAAAAAATATTTCGCGGCCCTTTGCAGCGCATGGTTCGTGAGGCGCTGGACTATATCCGGCGCAATTGCATTGCCGATATTGTCATCAAGCATCCAGACAGGGCTGAAGCCACGCGCGTCAATAATTTCCCTTTTGAGGCGGTGGAAGAAGCCATCGTCAACGCCATCTACCATCGCGGCTACGAAGAGCGTGAGCCTGTCGAGGTGCGTGTTTACGCGGATGAGCTTGTCGTGCTCAGCTTTCCCGGTCCCGACCGATCGGTACAGATCGACCAACTGCGACGCGGGCGTGCCATTGCGCGGCGCTACCGCAACCGACGAATCGGCGAATTCCTCAAGGAACTGGATCTGACCGAAGGCCGTTCGACGGGTATTCCGAAAATTTTGCGCGCCATGAAAAACAATGGTTCGCCTCAGCCGGAGTTCGAGACGGACGACGATCACAGCTATTTTCTGGTGCGCCTGCCGGTTCATCCGCAAGCGACAGACACGGAGTCTCCTGACCAGACCGATCATGTGACCGATCATGTGACCGATCATGTGACCGATCATGTCACCGATCATGTGACCGATCATGTCACCGAACAGGTTTCCCGACTTCTTTCGATCATTGATGGCGAACACAGCCGCAACGATTTGCAAGCTCGTTTACAGCTCAAGCACCGTGTCAGTTTCATGAACGTCTATTTATTACCGGCGATCAATGCGGGGCTGGTCGAAATGACGCTGCCCGACAAACCCAAAAGCACCGCGCAGCGGTATCGCCTGACCGGGGCGGGAAGGCAGATGAAAGCGACGCTGGGCGCCAACAGGAAACAAAGCGCCAAGGTGAAGCGTCCCTCATGATTCTCGACATCCCCGATCCCCTGCAACGCTGGCGTCTGCTGCTGGGCGAGCCTGCCGAGACGGCCTGTGGCGGTCTCTCTGCCGACGCCCGCGCGGCGGATGCGGCGTTGGATTGGCTTTATGGCCGCGATGATGAGCGGGCAGAGCGCGGCGAGCGTAGCGCCGGGCTGGGGGCTTCGGCGCTTTCGGTGCCGGACTGGATCAACGCCATCCACACGCTGTTCCCCAGAGAAGTCATTGAGCGCCTCGAACGCGACGCGGTGGAGCGTTACGGCATCGCCGAAGTGGTGACCAATCTGGAGGTGCTGGAGCGCATCGAGCCGTCGGAATCACTGCTGCGCGCCGTGTTGCACACCCGGCACCTGATGAATCCCGATGTGCTCGCCGCCGCGCGGCGACTGGTGGCGGAGGTGGTGCGGCGGATCATGGAAAAACTTGCGACCGAAGTGCGGCAGGCGTTTGGCGGCACACGCGACCGACGGCGTTCACGCTTCAAGGTGGCGCGCAATTTCGACTTCAGGCGCACGCTGGCGACCAACCTGCGCCGCTGGCAGCCCGAGCGGAAAAAGCTCTATGTTGAGACGCCGGTTTTCATCAGCCGCTCACGGCGTCAGGCGGAGCCGTGGGACATCATCCTCCTGATCGACCAGAGCGGCTCGATGGTGGATTCGGTGATACACAGCGCGGTGATGGCCGCCTGCCTGTGGCAATTGCCCGGTATGCGCACGCGGCTGGTGGCTTTCGATACTGCGGTGGTGGATTTGACCGCCGATGTCTCTGATCCGGTGGAATTGCTGATGAAGGTGCAACTCGGCGGCGGCACCGACATCGCCCAGGCGGTGGCTTACGCGCAAGGGCTGATCGCCAGTCCGTCCCGCAGCGTCGTGGTGCTGGTGAGCGACTTTTATGAAGGCGGCAGCGTTGCCGAGTTGGTGCGGCGCGTGCAGGCGTTGGTCGAATCCGGCGTCAAGGTGCTGGGGCTTGCGGCGTTGGACATGGAGGCCAAACCCGCGTTCGACCGTGAAATGGCCGAACGACTGGTTCGCTGTGGCGCACAGGTGGGCGCGATGACGCCGGGGCAGCTTGCCGTCTGGCTGGCCGAAAAAATGCGCGCTTGAAGCAGGGATAATTGAATGGCGGTGCGTGCTGATCTCCTCGAACTTGGCGCTGACGCGCTGGCGGCGCTCGCCAACGTGGGCTTCGTCAAACGCGCGCAGAAAGACCTTGCCGCAGGGCGCACGCCTACGCTCACGACGCTGGACGACGGCACGGTGGAAGCGCGGTTTGCGGAGGATGGCATCATCACCCGCCTGCCATCAGGCCGGACGCTGCGCGATGCCGATTGCAATTGTTCAGCCAGCGGCATGTGTCGGCACCGGGTCATGCTGGCGCTGGCGTATCAGGCGCGCTTTGGGGCGGAGGGCGGGGAGGATGGGGAGCGGTGGACGCCCGCTGAATTTGACGATGCCGCGCTCGCCGCAAGTCTCTCGCCTTCCGTGTTGGCGCAAGCCTTCGATCTGGCGCGCGCGCATCCGGTGGTTGATGTCGAACTGCCTGCGGGTGCGCCGCCCGCTGCGCGGCTGCCGATGGCGAGCGTGGTGTTCTACGCCCGTCATGCTTTGGCGCATGCCCGCTGCGATTGTGCGCAGGGTGGCGGTTGCGCCCATGTGGCGTTGGCGGTGTGGGCGTTTCGTCAGGCCGAGGATATTTTGGGCGCGGATGTCCGGCGCGCAACGGTGGAAGTCCGCCCGCCGCAAACTCGCACGCAAACTCGCACGCAGACCGAGGCGCTCACCCGCAGCGAATCGGCGCGTGCGCTCATCACCCGTGTCGATGCCCTGCTGCGCGGCCTCTGGCTGGAGGGCGCGGCGCAGCCGTTGCTGGCGCTCGATGCCCGCTTGCAAGCCGCCCGTGCCGACGCGCAGACTTTGGGCTGGCATTGGGTGGACGATGCGTTGGATGAACTCGAACAACTGCTGCACGCCCTCCATGCCCGTGGCAGCCGTTTCGATCCGCTCCGGCTGATTGGCGTGGTGGCGGAGCTGTGGGCGCGTCTGGCCGCCGCGTGCCGGTTTGACCAAAGCGAAGCCCCGCGCTTGCCCGCCCGCCATGTGCTGGGGGTGGGGGTCAAAGGCGAAACGCCGCTGGATCGCCTGCGTCTGGTCTCGCTCGGCGCCAACTTGTGGGCCGACGAGGCCGGAACAGACGCCGCCGCCGAAGGCGCAGACCTCCTCTTTGCCGACCCGGACACCCAGACCGTCATGGTCTTGCAACGCCAGTGGCCGCGCACGGCAGGGGCAGCCCCCTCAGCGCGAACGCGGCGGGTGGCGGGCGTGCCGCTGCATCAACTCGCGGCGGGGCAGGTGCTGACCGCTTCGGCCTCACGCCGCGCCAACGGCGTGCTGGAGATTGGCGGCACAGCGCGCAAAACGGGCGTACTGCCCTTGTCGCCCGCCGCCTGGGATGCCCTCTCGGAGCCGCTACGCCAACGCAGCATTGCCGCGCTCACGCACCACCTGACCGCCCAGTCGCCTGAATTCACCCGGCCGCGCCATGTGGCGGGCATGGTGAACGTGCTGGCGCCCGGTGTGCTGACCCTGCTGGATTGGCGCTGGGACGCCGCCGCGCAGGTGTTGCACGCGAGTTTGCAAGACGACGAGGCCGCGCCCGTCATGCGCCTTGCCCTGCCGCACCGCGCCGCCGCCCCGCACGCCGTGGATGCGCTGGCGCGTGCGCTTGCGGGCGAATGGGGCGCGCTGCGCGCGGTGGCTGGCCCCGTGCGGCTGCTCGCGGGCGAGGCGCAAATGCTGCCGCTGGCGCTCATCACCGAACAACGCGCCATCGTGCCGCAAACCGAAGCGCCGCCGCCCCAGGCACAGGCGTTGCCCCAGGGCAGCAACGCGCCCCCGCAAGGCTGGCACGCGCGGGTCGACGCCACCCTGCAATGGCTGGCGCATCTGCTCCGTCAGGGCTTGCGCCATCAGGCGGGCGATTTGACGCGGCAATTCAGGGAACAGAGCGAACGACTTGCGGGCGCGGGGCTGACCCAATCCGCGCAAAGTTTGCGCGCCGTGGACGAAAACTGGCGGGCAGGACGCGACCACCTGCCCGGCCTGCTCGCGTCGGTGATTTTGCACTTGCAGGAAATGGCGCGCGGCGGATAGTCTCTCGTTTTTGTTCATCATATTGATATCTTTTCCACATTTTCCGAAGGAGACGCGATGCGACGTTTTGAACTCATCGAAGGCAAATCCAGCAAATTCTGGGAAGTTGAACAGGCGGAGCGCGATCTGAATCTCTGCTGGGGACGCATCGGCACGGCGGGGCAGCGCCAGACCAAAAGTTTTGACGACGCCGCCAAGGCCCAAACGACGCTGGACAAGCTGGTGAAGGAGAAAATCGGCAAGGGTTACGCGGAAGTGAACACGCCCGCAGACGAAAGCATCGGCAAAACGCCGGAAAAGCCTCAGGCGGAAAAAGCGGCGGCGGAATCGCAAAGTGCAAGGCACTCCGCCAATGCCCCCGTCTCCCCCAGCGCGCCGCCCGACCCCACCGCCCCGCCCTGGGCGGCGAACGCTGTCCGCCTCAGCGCGCAAATGCAGGCCGCTGCTTATGCCTCGCGCCGTTTTCCGCAGCCCATCGAGAAAAAAAGCCTGTCGGCGGCCTGGGGCGAGGTCTGCCTTCACGAGATGGAGGAGTGGAATCCCGGCCTATTTGGCGGAAAAAAACCCGCTACCCTCGACATCGACAGCAGCGACGCGGTTTTCCGTCCCGCGCTGACGCGCCTGGAAGCGCGCATGAAGGCGCAATCCGCGCAACCCGGGCCGGATAGCGAAGCCGATACCCTGTGGCTCGCCCTGATTCTGGACGACCGCAGCAGCAGTGACGACGAGGTGGAAGACGCCCTGACGCACTATCTGATGGCGCAATACGGTTTGCCGCAAACCATCGACATCTGGCTTGCGGCGCAAGCCATCCAGTACGTGCACGCCTACGCGGCAGGACGATACGTACTGAGCCTTTCTGCCACGGTCACGCGACCGCTCCATCACGGCCCGATGGCGGGCGCGGAGAGGACTCTGCGCCAATATCTCGCGCAAGCGCCTGAAGCCGAATGGCGACTTTGCGCCGACAAGATCAAAGCCGCGCTGCCCTGGCTCCACCCCGAACGCCAGCCGACGATGGCGCTGATGCTGCCGGATGATCCCGAACTCTCCAACCGGCTGGCGGAGACCCTGCTGGCGCTGCCACCGAATGATGTGCCCGATTCGCTGCACTGGCTGCTCTCCACCGCAACCGACCCCGACGTGATCGCGCGGCTTGCCAAAACGAAGAAGTACTACGGCAACGACTTTTGGTCGAGCGACGCGCTCGTGGCAACGCTCGTGCAGGAACGCGGGACGGACGCCGTGGCCGTGCTGGAACACGGCGCGGAACGGGAAGCGGCGGGCGACGCGCTGACGGTCATCGGCACGCCCGAAGCAATCACCGCGCTCGCCAGGGTCACCAGCAACCAGGACGCGCTGTCGCGCCTCTCTTTGGCGGCGGATCGCTGGCCGCAAGCGGCCATCGCGGGCTTGTCCCGCTTTGTGGCGGCGAGCGGCAAAGACGCGGGGCTGGCCACGCCCACGCTGAGGCGCCTGTTGCTCGCCCACGCGCCCGCCGTGGATGCCGTCCGCCCCTGGCTGGACGCGGCAGCGCTTGGCGTCATCGACCGGCAGTTGCAACGTTTGAACCCGCAGGAAGTGGCCGGAACCGGAGAACTCCCCGAAGTGCTCGCTTCTCCGCCCTGGCTCGCCAAAAAGCAGAAGAAAGCCGCCGCCGCGCTCGCGCTCGCGCCGCTCGACCTGCCCCCGGTGGAAAACTGGCCGGAAGGGGCGCGGGAAAACACGCTTTCTTCTTTGAATGAGTGGCAGCAGAAAGATTATGACGGCACGCAAAAGAGCGCGGAAATGCTGGTCAACGACCTCTTCCCCGGTTGCGATCAGGCATACCGGGCGCAAAAGGATGCGGCAATCGCCGCCCTACAGCCCGGCGCAAAAAATATCTTTCAACTCATCGGCGGACTGCTCGACGGCGGGACAAAGACCGAGGGCGAGAACGAGGGCGACGCCAGGGCAGAGGCGTTTATCGCGGCTTACCGTGCGGCGATGGAAATTCAGAGAAAAGAAATAGAGGAAGGATATTACGGCAATGAGACGATCAGCGGGCTGAACGTGGTGGTGCTGCCGCGCCACATCGCGCTGGCGTTCTGGAACGCGGTCGCTGGCGAATGGAGGGAAACATACCAACTCGACTTCATCATGGCCCGTCTGGGGATCGACGCCGTGCCGGGTCTCATTGCCGAGACGCGGCGCCATCCGGCCTCGGCACTGTCAGTCGCGCTCAATTATGGCGCGGTCGAACTCGCCGAACCGATGGCGCGCGCCTACGCCAAAATAAAAACGCTGCGCGAGGGCGGACGCGCCTGGCTTCTGAAATATCCCGAACACGCCGCCTGCGGTCTCATCGCGCCCGCGCTGGGCAAACCCGGCGAAGCGCGCGACTGCGCCGCCGCCGCGCTGCGTCTGCTCGCCGCCGAAGGACACGCGGCGCTGCTCAAGGAGGTTGCTGCCCGCTATGCACAAAACGCCACCGAGGTCGACACGGCGCTCACCGCCCTCTTGAACGAAAACCCGCTTGACCGCTTCCCCACCAAACGCCAGTCGTTGCCGGAATTCTGGCTGCCCCGCTTCTGGTCGCGCCCCGTGCTCGCCAACGGCAAAGCCTTGCCGGACGAGGCGTTGGAACATCTCGGACAAATGTTCACCTTTCCGACACACGAAGGCCTCTATCCCGGCCTCGAACAGGTCAAAGCGGCCTGCCGACCCGATTCGCTCGCCGATTTTGCCTGGGACTGCTTCAACGCCTGGCTCGAAGCGTTCGCGCCCGCCAAAGAGGGCTGGGCGCTCACCACGCTCGGATTTGTGGGCAACGACGACACCGTGCGCAAACTCACTCCGTTGATTCGCGCCTGGCCGGGCGAAGCCGCGCACGCCCGCGCCGTGACCGGCCTCACCGTGCTGGAAAACATCGGCACCGACGTGGCGCTGATGCTCCTGAACGGCATCGCGCAAAAGGTCAAATTCAAAGGCTTGCAGGACAAAGCGCGGGAGAAAATCGCCGCCATCGCCGAAAAGCGCGATCTCACCCCCGAAGAGCTGGAAGACCGTCTCGCCCCCGACCTGGGGCTGGATGAACAGGGTACGTTACTGCTCGACTTCGGCCCGCGCCGCTTCCGGGTCGGCTTCGACGAGGCGTTGAAACCTTACGTGCGCGAGATGGACGGCGAAGAGCCGGATGCGCGCCCCGGCGCGCGGCTGCCCGATTTACCCAAGCCCAAGAAGACCGACGACGCCGAACTTTCCAAAGCGGCGGTCGAACGTTTCAAGCTCTTGAAAAAAGACGCCCGCACCATCGCCAGCCAGCAAGTGCTGCGGCTGGAAGTCGCCATGTGCGCCCGTCGTCGCTGGACGCCCGAAGTCTTCGCCGCTTTCCTGGCAGGCCATCCGCTGGTGCGCTATCTGGTGCAACGGCTGATCTGGGGCGTGTATCGGGTAGGTGACGAAGGCGCTGATGGCGGCGCATTGCAGGCTTGTTTCCGCGTGGCCGAAGACGGCGCTTACACCACCGCCGACGATGAACCGTTCGATTTACCCGCAGACAAAACCTTGTGCATCGGCGTTCCGCACGCGCTGGAAATTTCCGCGCAGGACGCCGCCGCCTTCGGCCAAATCTTCGCCGATTACGAACTCCTGCAACCGTTCGCCCAGATTGGCCGCGACACCTACACGCTCACCGAAGCCGAAAAATCCGCGCTCAAACTGGAACGCTGGAAGGGCGTCACGGTTCCCACTGGCCGCGTGCTCGGGCTGGTAAACAAAGGTTGGCGACGCGGCGAAGTGCTGGACGGCGGCGGCATCGGGCACTTCCTCAAGCCGCTCTACGACGGTAACGTAATCAAACTCGAACTCGACGCCTGCATCATTGTCGGCATGGTCAACGAATACCCCGAGCAAACCCTGGGCGAAGTGCAATTCGGCAAAAAAACGCAACGGGGCGAAATCCGCGACCCCAAAGCTTTTACCGGACTGGACGCCATCGCCGCCAGTGAGTTGATTCGGGATATGGAGGGGTTGCGGGCGTGAGGGCGGTCTTGATATCGGTGCTCAGCCCGCTTTGACCGTATAACGCACATCCGGAACGTTGGCAAAATGAGCATCCTGCGTCCACAACACAGCGCCGTAAGCACGCGCCGTATGAAGAATGATGCTATCGGCCAGCGGAAGTTTGAGTTCTGGCGACAAACGCGCTGCGCCCAAGGCACGGCAGAACCGACGCCAAGCCGCCTTGCCTCTATCGCCCTTTCTTGGTCGGCGGCCACTGGCGGGCGGTATGCACCAAGGCCAATACCCAAACCGTGCCTCCCTCGATCTCATACACCAGCCTATAGCTTTCATGCGGTATCAGCTCGCGGGTGCCTGGAATCTTGCCCGTCCGGCCCATCTTCGGATGCGCGGCCAGCCTGGAGGCCGCATCGCTGAAAAGCGCATCCATGCGAACGGCCGCGCCGGAGTTGTCGACCGCGATGTAGTCCCAAATGTCGGCACGGTCTTGTTCCGCTTCTGGTGTCCAGACAACTATCACGCCTGGCCTGCCGCGACCTGGTTGCGCCTGGCAGCGAACGCGGCTTCAACTTCATCATTCGACCGGCCCAGGCCGACACGCATCGAGGCGCGACCGGCTTCGACCTTACGCCGCAGGTAATCGTCATATTCGCGGGCTTGGCGGCGCTGCTCGATGTAGTCGCGCATCAATTCGCGCATGATCTGGGACGCAGACCGATCTTCGCCGAGAGCTTCGGCCATGAAGTCGGCGCGCAGCTCCGGTTCCAGCTTCATCGTGAAAACAGCTTCTTTCGGCATGGTGCGCTCCTTTGTATAGGTACTAACGTAGTGTATACGTTATCAGTATCACGCGCACGCCTGGCTCATTGAGGCCGGGAAATTGAGCCAAGCGAAGTAGTCATTGCCGAGAAGATCGACCGCATCAGCCGCCTACCCTTGCCTCAGTGCCCTGCCTCGTCATGAGAGATGCCAAGACTGACTGCCATCTTGATCTCACCTGGCATTGTTTCTACAATGTATAAACCCGTTGGACGCTGGGAGCTATCGCAATGAAGTTGAATATTCAGAAGTGGGGTAACAGCGCCGCCGTGCGGCTGCCGAGCGCCATGTTGGCCCAGATGGGGGCGAAGATCGGTGATGCGTTCGTGGTGGATGTATTCGCCCAAAAAGCAGAGTTGCGTGTCGCCAGACCGCATTACACCTTGAACGATCTGCTGGCCGAAATGCCCGAGGGGCTGCCGCGGGTGGAAGATTGGGACGCCCTGCCTGATGTGGGTAAGGAGCGTGTCTGATGGCCTTCGTACCTGAGCGTGGGGACATCATCCACCTTGAGTTCGACCCGGCATCGGGGCAGGAAATGAAGGGGCCGCACTTCGCGCTGGTTCTCAGCGCCAGAGCATTTAATCAGCAGGGACTGGCAATCGTGTGTCCCATCTCGCAAGGCGCGGCGGCTTCTGCACGCACCTATGGCACCGTGGTTACGCTGATGGGGTCGGGGACACAAACGCAAGGGGCGGTTCATTGCCACCAGATGAAATCTCTGGACTGGCAGGTGCGACAAGCCAGGCGCAAGGAGTCGGTGCCGACCTGGCTGCTTGATGAAGTCATGGCAAGGGTAGAGGCCATTTTGTTCAACTGAAACACCATGTCACGACACCCCCGCCTCAGTGCCCTGCCTCGTCCCCCTTGGCCAGCCGGTTCGCCAGCACCTTGTCGATGCGCTTGCCGTCGAGGTCGACGACTTCGAAGCGCCAGTCTTCCCAGGTGACGATGTCGCCGGTGCGGGGCAGGCGGTCGAGCAGCCACATGATCATGCCGGAGAGGGTGTGGTAGCGGCCTTTGTCTTCTTCGGGCACTTCCTTGAGTTCGAGCAAGTCTTTCAGTTCCGGCAGCGGAATCAGGCCGTCGAGCAACCAGCCGCCCTCGTCGCGTTGCACCGCCCAGGCGTCCTCCTGATGGTCGGTGCTGAATTCGCCGGTGACGGCTTCGAGCACGTCGTGCAAAGTCACCATGCCCTGCATCTCGCCGTATTCGTCGATGACGAACACGGTGTGCGAGCTTGAGGCGCGGAACTGTTCGAGCACTTCCATCCCGGTGAGGGATTCGGGCACGTAGACCGGGTGCTGTAGCTGGCAGGTGAGGTCGGCGCGCACGCCTTTCAGGGTCTGGTTGAAGATGTTTTTGGCCGAGGTGAGGCCGAGGATGTCGTCGAGTCCGCCGCGGCAGACCGGAAAGCGCGAGTGATCCGATGCGGCCATGAGGGCGAGGTTTTCTTCCAGGGGGCGGGTGATATCGAGCCACACGATGTCGGAGCGGGGCACCATCAGGGAGCCGATCTGGCGGTCGTCGAGGCGGAACACGTTGCGCACCATGACGTGCTCGTTCTGTTCGATCACGCCGCTCTCCGTGCCTTCCTTGAGGATGGCGCGGATTTCCTCTTCGGTGACGCCGGGCGATTTTTCGTCGCGCAGGCCCAGGATGCGCAGCACCAGGGTGGTCGACAGGGTCAGCAGGCGTCCTGCCGGGCGGGAGATGATGGCCAGCAGATTCATCGGGCGGGCGACCCGGCGTGCGATGCGCTCGGGGTTGATCTGGCCGATGCGCTTGGGCACCAGCTCGCCGACGACGATGGAAAAATAGGTGATCAGCACCACCGCGATGGTGGTGGCGGCGATTTCGCCCGCACGCTGATCGACCCCCGCCGCGAGCAGCCAGCGCGCAATCGGGGTGGCGAGCGCCGCTTCGCCGAAAATTCCGCTCAGGATGCCGATCGAGGTGATGCCGATCTGGATCGTCGACAGGAAGCGGGTGGGATCTTCCCCCAGGGTGATCGCCACCTTCGCCGCGCTGTCGCCCTCTTCGGCCTGATGGGCCAGTTTGCCGCGACGGGCGGTGATGAGTGCGATCTCGGACATGGCAAAAAAGCCATTGAGGATGATCAAAATGATGAGGGCGATAATTTCCATGTGGGGCAGGAGCGGGGAGAAGTGTCCATTCTAATGCTTGTCTGTGGAATCTCAGGACGAGTCCGTGTCCGGCTGGCGGTACAATGCGCTCACTTTGCCTTGCAGGATAACGCTTGAATGAAGCCCACTTTCCTTGATTTTGAACAGTCTGTCGCCGAACTCGAAGAAAAAATCGAACAGTTACGCTTTGTCCAGGATGACTCGGCGGTAGATATCTCGGACGAAATTTCCCGTCTCGAAGGCAAGAGCCAGGCGCTGACCAAAGATATTTATGCCAGGCTCACGCCGTGGCAGGTGGCCCAGGTGGCGCGCCATCCACAGCGCCCCTACACGCTGGATTACATCGAACACATCTTCACCGATTTCAAAGAGTTGCACGGCGACCGCGCCTATGCCGAGGATGCCGCAATCGTCGGCGGGCTGGCGCGCTTCAACGGGCAGAGCTGCGTGGTGATCGGCCACCAGAAAGGCCGCGATACCAGGGAAAAGATCGCCCGCAACTTCGGCATGCCGCGCCCCGAGGGCTATCGCAAGGCGCTGCGCCTGATGCATCTCGCGGAAAAATTCGGCATGCCGGTGTTTACCTTCATCGACACCCCCGGCGCTTACCCCGGCATCGGCGCCGAGGAGCGCGGGCAGTCGGAAGCCATCGGTCGCAATCTGTACGCGATGGCCGAACTCAAGGTGCCGCTGATCTGCACCGTGATCGGCGAAGGCGGCTCGGGCGGGGCGCTCGCCATCGCGGTGGGCGATCAGGTGCTGATGCTGCAATACTCGACCTATGCCGTGATCTCGCCTGAAGGCTGCGCCTCGATCTTGTGGAAGAGCGCGGAAAAAGCCTCGTCCGCCGCCGAAGCGATGGGGATTACCGCAGCGCGGCTGAAGTCGCTCGGACTCATCGACAAGGTGGTCAATGAACCCGCAGGCGGCGCGCACCGCAACCCGCGGGCGATGGCGCAAACCCTGAAACGGGCGCTGGGTGACGCGCTGCGCTCGGTCGACACCCTGTCGCCCGCCGAATTGATCGCCCAACGCATGGAGAAGCTGATGGAGTACGGGCGCTTCAAGGAACGCGCCGCCTGAGCGGATGATGGCTCGCATCCCGGAGCAGGCGCTGCGCGTATTGCCGTACAGGGTCGGACAGACCCTGGAGGCCGCAGGCGTCGGCGCCGCGCAGCGTCTGTGTTGCGCGCTCTCGGGCGGAATCGACTCGGTGGTGCTGCTCGATGTGCTCGCCAGCGCGCAAGCGCGTTACGGTTTTAGCCTCGAAGCGGCCCACGTCCACCACGGCCTCAACCCCGCAGCGGACGACTGGGCCGCGTTTTGCGCCGGGCTGTGCCGCGCGCGCAATCTCCCTCTCCAGCTCTTTCGCGTCGCCGTTGCCCGTGACCATCCCGATGGCCTCGAAGCCGCAGCCCGCCACGCCCGCCACGCGGCGCTGGCGCAACTCGATTGCGACTGGCTGGTGTTGGGCCATCACCGCGATGATCAGGCCGAAACCGTCTTGTTCCGTCTGCTGCGCGGAGCCGGAGTGCGGGGCGCGGCGGCGATGCGCGCCATAGCGCCGGGCGCGGATGGCCACATCGGCAAGCTGCGCCCGCTGCTGACAAACAGCCGGGCGGAGATCCACGCTTATGCGCAAGCGCGCGGCTTGCGCTGGGTCGATGACGACAGCAATGGCGATCCCCGCTTCGCCCGCAACGACCTGCGCCTGCGCCTCATCCCGACGCTGGAGACGAGCTTCCCCGGCGCCCGTGCGACGCTGGCCCGCGCCGCCACGCATTTCGGCGAAGCCGCCACCCTGCTCGACGAACTGGCGGCGCTGGACAGTGAAATGGCCGCAGAAGGAAATGATGCCTTCACGCACGCCCTGCTGCTGCGCCTCTCCGACGCCCGCCTCGCCAACCTGCTGCGCTGGCGCATTCGCACGCTGGGCGGATTGGCTCCGTCCGCCGCCCGGCTGACTGAGGCCCTGCGCCAGTTGCGCACAGTAGACGGGCCACTGCGCCTGCCGCTGGGCGAGCTCGTGTGCTACAGCTATCGCGGGCGGGTATGGCTCGCCCCGCCGCTGTCCGCGCCCCCTGCGGCGCAAGCGTGGCAGCCGGGCGCGGGGACAAGCGCGTGGGCGGGCGGCGCCATCGACTGCCACGCCGCAACGGGCGAAGGCATCGCCGCCGCCGCGCTGGCGAAGGCCCATTGCCGCTTCACCACGCGCCCGCCGGGCTTGAAGCTGCGTCTGTCCGCAGAGCAACCCGCCCGCCACTTCAAGGATTTGTGCCAGCAAGCCGGGATTCCAGGCTGGCTGCGCGATCATTTGCCGGTGCTGGAAGTTGATGGGCAGGTGGCGTGGGTGGGGGGGATCGGGACGGATGTAGCTTACGCCTGCGCGGCGGGGGCGGCGGGGTGGAGGCTGGTGTTTCGGTAGGGCAGCGTGGGTATTGACGCAGTTATGCTTATTTGATAGAGTGCCCCTTGGCCTTTGGGCCTTCTCAACTTTTGGCTTAGGAGGCCAAATATGGAAAATTTATTTGCACTCAGGCGAGTGAAAATGCATGTCCGGCTTATGATTTCCGTCATGGTGATGGTTGCCATTTCGAGTTTTGTTTCCACCAAGGCTGACGCTGCGGTCATATACGCGGATACAATTATTGATTATTACGATTCGGGGGCAGGGCCATACACATGGCCATATGGTGGGTATTGGTATGGTCCGGGTATGGGGGGGAGTTTCCCAATACCCGTTACATTGGCAAACCTATTGGATGGTAGTCCGAGCACGTTTGTATCATTACCTCAAGGGTCTTACGTTACGCTAGGATTTAGTAACGGCTTTTTGTTTGATGGACCGGGGCTGGATCTTTTTATTTCAGAACTCGGAGGTAACGACGAACTGGCAGCGATATGGATATCGTCGGATTGGGGGGCGAGCTTTACGTACTTGGGTCAGGCGACCACAGACACTGTAACAGGTTACGATTTTGCCAGTATTGGTTACTCAGGTACGGTGAACGCAGTAAGAGTTGTGGGGCTTGATAATTTTGGCCCATCCCCAGGGTTCGATCTCGCTTTTGTCCGTGGGTTTGAAGGAAGTAGTGTAATGACCACACCTGTTCCCGAACCCGCAACCAATGCCTTGCTGCTGGCAGGCTTGTGCCTCATTGGGATCGTTGCACGTCGGCGCAACAATCTGAATCGCCGTTAAACGTTTTTCTTCTTTGCTCGTAGTAAACGAAAAACCGCCCAGTGATGCGGTTTTTCGTTGGCGGAAGTTGCACTATCTTTTGCCTGCGTGCTCTGCCGCAGGGAACCGTAAAAGAGCGGTGGTTCTCGCCCACTGCACAAAGTGGAACGACTTTATGTTGTAAACAACACTTTGTGGAACGACTTGTGTTGTCACCCCGTCAAATGCATTCCGCCACGATCTTCAGAATCTCCTCGCCATAGGCTTCGAGCTTGCGGTCGCCGACGCCGGAGATTTGGCGCAGGTCGTTCAGGGCGGCGGGGCGGGCGAGGGTGATCTCGCGCAGGGTGGCGTCGTGGAAGATGACGTAGGCGGGGACGTTGTGCGCCTGGGCGGTGGTGGAGCGCCAGGCTTTGAGGCGGTCGAACAGGGTGGTGGGCAGGCCGCCGGGGATGTCGTGGTGGATGTTTCTGGGGCGGCGGGTGCGGGGTTTTTCCGCCGGAATGCGCAGGAGCAGCGTGCATTCGCCGCGCAGGAGCGGGCGGGCGGCTTCGGTGAGCGCCAGGGCATTGTAGCGTTCGTGGTCGATGCGCACGTATTCGCGGGCGATGAGCTGGCGGAAGACGGCGCGCCAGCGCGGCTCGTCGAGCTCGCGGCCAATGCCGAAGGTGGAGATTTTCTCGTGGTCGCGCTCGCGCACTTTGTCGGTGGCCTCGCCGCGCAGCACGTCGATGATATGGCCAGCGCCGTAACGCTGGCCGGTGCGGTAGACGCAGGACAGGGCTTTGCGCGCTGCCTCGGTGGCGTCCCAGGTGAGCGGGGGTTCGAGACAGTTGTCACAGTTGCCGCAGGGCGCGGCTTTTTCGCCGAAATAGCCCAGCAGGTGCTGACGGCGGCAGGTGGTGGCTTCCACCAGCCCCACCAGGGCGTCGAGGCGGTTGCGCGCCAGACGTTTGTAATTTTCGTCACCGTCGGATTCCTCGATCATGCGCCGCTGCTGGACGATGTCCTGCGCGCCCCAGGCCATCCAGGCCCGCGCCGGCAAGCCGTCGCGTCCGGCGCGGCCCGTCTCCTGATAGTAGCCTTCGATCGAGCGTGGCAGGTCGAGATGGGCGACAAAGCGCACGTCAGGCTTGTCGATGCCCATGCCGAAGGCGATGGTCGCCACCATGACAATGCCGTCTTCGCGCAGGAAGCGGTTTTGATGTGCGCTGCGGGTTTCGGTGGGGAGTCCGGCGTGGTAGGGCAGGGCGGTGATGCCTTGTTCCGTCAGCCAGGCGGCGGTTTCTTCGACCTTGCGCCGGGACAGGCAATAGACGATACCGGCGGCGCGGGGAAAGTCGTCGCGGATGAAGTTGAACAGCTGGCGGCGCGGGTCGTTTTTTTCGACGATGGTGTAGCGGATGTTGGGGCGGTCGAAGCTGGAGATGAACTGGCGTGCGTTCGACAGGTGGAGGCGCTTGACGATTTCGCCCTGGGTCTGGTGGTCGGCGGTGGCGGTCAGCGCGATGCGCGGAATGCCCGGATAACGCTCGGGCAGAATCGACAGCGCCAGATATTCGGGACGGAAGTCGTGCCCCCATTGCGAGACGCAGTGGGCTTCGTCGATGGCAAACAGCGCAAGGCGGTTGGTGTCGCGCAGGTGGTCGATCTGGTCGAGAAAGCGCGGCGTCATCAGGCGCTCGGGGGCGACGTAGAGCAGATCGAGCGTGCCTTGATAGAGGGCGTTTTCGACCGTGCGCGAGGTGTCCAGATTGAGGCTGGAATTCAGACATGCCGCCGCCACCCCGGCTTCGGTGAGGGCGCTGACCTGATCGTGCATCAGGGCGATCAGCGGCGATATCACGATCGCCGTGCCGGGGCGCAGCAGGGCGGGAATCTGGAAACAGAGCGATTTGCCGCCGCCGGTGGGCATCAGCACCAGCGCGTCGCCCCCTGCGGCGACATGCTCGACGATGGATTCCTGCTCGTCACGGAATTGGGCGTAGCCGAAGACGTGCTGGAGCACCTGACGCGCTGAATTCATTGATGGCTGCCGCGAATGCGCTCGACCAGCGCGGTGGTGGAACGCTCGAACTCAAACGGAATCGAACGTACCGCGCCGCCCCAGCCCTGCACTTCCGCCGCGCCGACGATGGCCTCCAGCGCCCAATCGCCGCCTTTGACCAGGATGGCGGGGCGGGCTTCGACAATGCGCGCCAGCGGGGTGTCCTCGTCAAACCAGGTGACCAGATCGACACTGGCGAGCGCCGCGACCACGGCGAGGCGATCAGCGAGCGCGTTGAGCGGACGATCTTCCCCTTTGCCCAGGCGTCTGACCGAGGCATCGGTATTCAAGGCCACCACCAGCGCGGCCCCCAGCGCACGGGCCTGATCGAGGTAAGTCACATGGCCGCGGTGGAGAATGTCGAAACAGCCATTGGAAAATACCAGAGGCTGCGGCAGACGCTGGCAGCGCACGGCAAAATCCGCAGGGGGGCAGATTTTGGCATCGAACGCGGGAGAGGGGAGGCGCGAGGCGGGCATGGAGAGGGCGGAGCGGAAAGCTCGGGATTATAGTTTATATGGCGCTCGATGCTGAATGACTAATACAATGCCATTGTTGGCGGTGAGCGTGCGCGGCGGAGTAGAGTACGCGCCCAAACGGAGGGGAAAACCATGAAAGGCTGGTTGCGCGGCGTCAAGCGGATCGCATCGCCGAATTTCGATGCGCGCCCGGCAGGGGTGGGGGTGAGCCTGATCGTCATTCATGCGATCAGCTTGCCGCCCGATCAATTTGGCGGGCCGGGGGTGATCGGGCTGTTCACCAACCGCCTCGACCCCGCCGCCCATCCCTACTACGCGAACATCCACCACTTGCGGGTGTCGTCGCACTTTTTCATCCGCCGTGACGGCGAGCTGATCCAGCTCGTGGCGACCACGGCGCGGGCCTGGCATGCCGGGGTGTCGCAGTGGAGAGGGCGCGAACGCTGTAACGATTTCTCCATCGGCATCGAGCTCGAAGGCTGCGACAGCCTGCCGTTCGAGGCGCGTCAGTACCTCGCGCTCGCGGACCTGCTGCGTCGCCTCGAACGCCACTACCCCGGCTGCGAGATCGTCGGTCATGCGGAGATCGCGCCCGGACGCAAGACCGATCCGGGGCCGTTTTTTGACTGGTCGCGCTTGGCGCAATGTGAAATATCTCCGGACTGAAAAAATACATTTTGTTAAACTCATCCCCTTGTGTGATCGTGGTCATCCCTGAAACGTGAACAAAAATACAAGGGGCAAGTTTGAAACATGCCCCCACACCACATGCACGGTATTTTGGGGTCAGTTTAATAATATTCAGCGCTTCCTCAGGAGCAAACCATGCCCGACACCCGCTACCGACTCACCGTTCAGGTTCCCGTCCAACACGCTGAAACGCTCAAGAATGCCCTCTTCGCTGCGGGCGCGGGCTGCTACGGCGGCTATGATCGCTGCTGCTGGCAGGTGCTGGGTGACGGACAGTTCCGCCCCCTCCCTGGGGCCAATCCGGCTGTCGGCACAGTGGGAGACGAGGAGCACGTGGCGGAATACCGCATCGAATTCGTCTGTCACGAGGCGGATTTGCCTGCCATCACCGACGCCCTCTACGCCACACACCCTTATGAAGTGCCCGCGTTCGACTTCGTGCCCGTCAGCCGTCCGGCGCGCACCGTGCCGCGCAAGACGGACGTCAGCGCCTGAATCAATCTTCCTGGTACGGGGGCGCAACGGGCGATTTCTTCCAGCGTGACCGCTCAGACTTGCCCGATCCAAGGGTAACGGAACGCCCGGATTAATCTCCTCTAAGATGCCCCCACTCACCAGCTCCGTGACATCCCCCGTGGACACCATCCCCTCCTCCGACCTCAAGACCATCCTCCACTCCAAACGCGCCAATCTCTATTATCTGGAACACTGTCGC
>BNUB01000046.1 GCA_025997045.1 Betaproteobacteria bacterium | reverse complement strand
GCGGTGCTGGGCTGGGGTGTTTATGCCGCGCTGGTGGGCATCCTGCTGGTGTTCGTGTTTCGCACCGGGGGCTATCGTGGTTTGGCGGCGATGCTGGGCGTGGCGCTGGCGACGTTTGCGAGCGGGCGGCGGCGAGTTGGGCGGCGGGGTCGTCGGAGATGTTCAGGCTGGCGAGGGCGGAGGTGTTGCGGCGCATGGCGTCGATGCTGACGGCGTGGTCAGGGGGGTAGATCGGCCACAGGCATTGCTTTTCGCGCAGAAACGTCCAATGGTGGATGGCGTCGGGCTGGTCGGGTTCCAGGGTCAGGCTCTTGTCCAGTGCGGCGAGGGCGGAGAGATAGTTTTTGCGCGTTTCGAGCAGGCGGCCCAGGTGGTTGAGCGCGTGGAGGAGCGAGGCGCGTTCGTCGGCATTCTCCGGGGAGGCGTGTTGCTCCACCCATTGCCAGCAGGCGATGGCGTCGTCGAACTGGCCGAGGCGCTCAAACACCAGGCCGAGGTTGATGCGCACCGGGAGAAAGCCGGGGGCGTGTTCGATGGCTTTGAGGTAGACGTCCCGTGCGGCGGCGAGGTCGCCTGCGCTGGAGAGTAGTACCCCAAGGTTGAAGGCGGCGAAGTGATAGCGTGGGTCGCGCGGGGTGGTATTGCGCTGGAGCCAGGTCTGGTAGAGCACCGCGGCAAGGGGGGCGAAGCCGTTGCGTTCAAGCTGGGCGGCGTATTCGACGAGCGGGATGAAGTCGAACTGACGCTGCCAGACGAGGAGGGTGATGGTGGCGTAATCGGCCTGTTGGGTGGTGGGCGTCGTCATTCTGTGAGGGGGAGAGTGGGCGTGGCCGGATGGCGTTATCGTAACCCAGGCGCAGGGGTTTGTGCCGGGCAAACATCGTCAGTGTGTGCGCGGAGTTCCCATATGTCGGCTGAAGACTGGGCATTTCTTGATTGCGACACAAATTGCGCTACAATTAGAACATGGTCACATACGACGAAGCCAAGCGCATCCTGAAAGTGATGTCAAACTCTACTTCCAACGTGCGGTTTAGCCCCGAAGAGATCGCAGCGGCCATCGCGGCGGCTCCTGACGGTGAATCTGATCTTCCTGAGGCATTCTGGAAGGAGGGTTTCGTCAGCCATTCTTACGATGAGCTGAAAACGCAGCTTGCGATTCGTCGTCGTGGCAAAGGGAAGCGACCTGCGAAAGTGTCGGTGTCGGTACGTTATGATTCTGACGTTTTGCAGGCGTTTCAATCTACGGGCAAGGGGTGGCAAACCCGGATGAATCTGGCTATGAAAGATTGGCTGAAAGCGCATTCACCGAGCGAGATCGCTTAGACCTCAAACACGCCGAACGTCCCGCCGGGCGAGTTCCAGTGCAGTCTTGAGCGCGGGGTTGGGGGTGAAGGCGGCATCAAGCGCGTCAACGAATGTCTTGAAATCTTCTGCTGACAAGGTGATGCGCGATTCGCGCTCCAGCAATTCCTGTGCTTTTTCCTTCACACCGTTGGTGGTCATGGTGGTTCTCCAGTCCAGTCATGATTCATTCTGAAAGTCCTTTTGCACCGGCTTCGGCATGTGCATTTTCAAGGAAGGTTTTAATTTCATCATCTGTCATGTGTACTTTGGGTTCGCCCAAAATGCCAATAAGAGAATGCCAGTCCCGTGATTTTTTCGCGGCTTCAATCTTTATTGAGCCGTCAGGCTGTTTTTTTACAAGTATCTTTTCGCCGCCATGCACACTCAAGTGCGCCATCAGGCTTTTGTTAAAGGTAAATTGCCCCCTCGCGGTCAAGGTGATGGTGTTCATGTGGTGTTCCTCCCTAGGTAAGTTGCGGTGACAGTTACACTTTGCCACTGCAAACAAGCAAGGTAAAGGTTTTTGCGACAAGTCAAAAACATCCCGACCGGGAAACCCGGTCGGGATGGGAAGGGTGAATCTGTGTGACTAGCGTGACGGGTGCTTACTATTCGCCGTCATCAATGGCCAGTTTTGCGATCTGATCCGTGTTGAGGGAACTGAGTTGTGCGGCGGTGAGCACGGAGACTTGAGTCGAGGTCAGGGCCGCGATCTGACCGGTGGTGAAGTTACTGATCTGCGCCGTGGTCAGTGCCGTCACCTGGTTGGTGAGCAGGGCTTGTACCTGTGCCGTACCGAGGCCGGTTTTGAGGTCATCTGCTGTCAGCGCCTTGATCTGGGTGGCGGAGAGCTGTACCAGATCCTCTGTTTCCAGTGCGGCGATCTGGGTCGATGTCAGCGCCGCAACCAGTTTGGCATCAAGCGCCTTCACCTGGGTGGTGGTGAGTGCGGTGATTTGGGCCGCTGCCAGGGTTTTGAATTTGTCGGCGTTGATCGCGTTGATCTGGGTGGCGGACAGGCTGCCGAGTTGTGTAGTGGTCAGGTTGTTGAGTTGATCGGAGCCAAGCGCCTTGATCTGGGTGGCCGCGAGTGCGCCGAGTTGGGCGGTGCCCAGTTGTGCCAAATCCTGGGTTTCAATCGCCGCGATCTGTGCGGTGGAGAGGGATTTGAGCTGGGCGGTGGTGAGCGCGCCGATCTGGGTGCTTTCAATCGCCTCGATGTTGGCGACGGAGAAGCCCTTGAGTTGGGCAGCGGAGAGCGCCGCCAAATCTGCGGTTTCCAGCTTGTTGACCTGTCCGGTCGTGAGCGCGGTGATCTGGGCCGCGGTGAGGGCCTGGAACTGGGTGGAGCTCAGGGCATTGAGGCTGCCAGTGGTGAGATTTTGGATCTGATCGGTGGTGAGCGCGGCGACCTGGGTCTTGGAGAGGTTCTGGATTTGAGCCGTGTCCAAGGCGTTGAGTTGCGCGGTGCCAAGTGACTTGACCTGCGCGGCGCTGAGGGTCTGGAGCTGGGTGGAGCCCAGGGCATTGAGCTGTGTAGCGGAGAGTGTGCTGACCTGCCCGGTGGTGAGCGCGGTGAGCTGGGTTTTGTTGAGGGCCTGAACCTGGGTGGTGGTCAGGTTGTTGAGTTGTTCGGAACTGAGCGCCTTGATCTGGGTGGCCGCGAGCGCGCCGAGTTGGGCGGTGCCCAGTTGTGCCAAATCCTGGGTTTCAATCGCCGCGATCTGTGCGGTGTTGAGGGATTTGATCTGGGTAGGGGTGAGCGCGCCAATCTGGGTGCTTTCAATCGCCTCGATGTTGGCAGTGGAGAAGCCCTTGAGTTGGGCAGCGGAGAGCGCCGCCAAATCTGCGGTTTCCAGCTTGTTGACCTGTCCGGTCGTGAGCGCGGTGATCTGGGCCGCGGTGAGGGCCTGGAACTGGGTGGAGCTCAGGGCATTGAGTTTGTCAGTGGTGAGATTTTGGATCTGATCGGTGGTGAGCGCGGCGACCTGGGTCTTGGAGAGGTTCTGGATTTGAGCCGTGTCCAAGGCGTTGAGTTGCGCGGTGCCAAGTGACTTGACCTGCGCGGCGCTGAGGGTCTGGAGCTGGGTGGAGCCCAGGGCATTGAGCTGTGTAGCGGAGAGTGTGCTGACCTGCCCGGTGGTGAGCGCGGTGAGCTGGGTTTTGTTGAGGGCCTGAACCTGGGTGGTGGTCAGGTTGTTGAGTTGTGCGGAACTGAGCGCCTTGATCTGGGTGGCCGCGAGCGCGCCGAGTTGGGCGGTGCCCAGTTGTGCCAAATCCTGGGTTTCAATCGCCGCGATCTGTGCGGTGTTGAGGGATTTGATCTGGGTAGGGGTGAGCGCGCCAATCTGGGTGCTTTCAATCGCCTCGATGTTGGCGGTGGAGAAGCCCTTGAGTTGGGCAGCGGAGAGCGCCGCCAAATCTGCGGTTTCCAGCTTGTTGACCTGTCCGGTCGTGAGCGCGGTGATCTGGGCCGCAGTGAGAGCCTGGAACTGGGTGGAGCTCAGGGCATTGAGTTTGTCAGTGTCGAGCTTTTGGATCTGATCGGTGGTGAGTGCGGCAACCTGGGTCTTGGAGAGGTTCTGGATTTGAGCCGTGTCCAAGGCGTTGAGTTGCGCGGTGGTAAGTGACTTGACCTGCGCGGCGCTGAGGGTCTGGAGCTGGGTAGAGCCCAGGGCATTGAGCTGTGTAGCGGAGAGCGTGCTGACCTGAGCGGTGGTGAGCGCGGTGAGCTGGGTTTTGTTGAGGGCCTGAACCTGGGTAGTGGTCAGGTTGTTGAGTTGATCAGAGCCAAGCGCCTTGATCTGGGTGGCGGAAAGCTGTTGCAGGTCTTGGGTTTCAATGGATGCGATCGCCTCACTCCTGAGCGCGGACAACTGCGCAGAGGTCAAACCCTTGATCTGGGCGGTAGTGAGTACTTCGAGCTTGCCGCTATAGGCCAGCATGCCATCGGAGAATTCCGACGCATCGAACGCCGCGATCTGCTTGGCGCTCAAGGTGACGAAGTCACGGGTTTCGATCGACTTGATCTGCTCGGAGGTGAACGCACCGATCTGCTTGGCCGTGAGCGCCTTGAAGTCGGCTGTGCTGAGTTCCTGTATCTGGGTGGGCGTGAGTGCCTGAATTTGGGCTTCGCTGAGACCGCTGATGCCGTTGACAGCCATGATGGCTTCCTCCGAAAACGTGTAACTTCTTCAACAGGCCGCCGTCCGAATCCGTCCGAGGCCACACGAAATAAATCCATGATGCGTTTAACGGCAGTCTAGAACAGAACTTGAGCCGGTTCACCCAATTTTTGCACGTCGGCTTCCACTGTATCACCCCAGGCTTCCATCCATGCGCGGCGACTGGCGGCTTCGCTGGGAGCGACGGCGTCTCGCCGTCGCACGATGGCGGGGACGCCATCGCTCCCGGCGCGCAGGTTGAGTAAGCGAATCACTCGAAAATTGTAGCGACCCTTGCCAGCACTTCGTCCATGAGCGCAGGCGGCAGCTCATCTATTTTCCGGGCATTGCGGGCAGACAAATCGAGTACGCGGGGTTGATCGCATCGCACTACGCCAGTGGTTTTAGTCCCGGTCAGCGGTACAGCGAGGCCAAGGCGACGAGCAAAGTTACCGCCATTCGTGATGGGCAGAATGACCGGTAGCCTGGTCGCATCATTAAACGCGACCGGCGACACGATCAGGACTGGCCGACTACCGCTTTGTTCATGCCCCGCGGATGGATCGAGCGATACCAGGTAAATATCACCGCGATTCACAATGGCTCTCTCCCCGCTGCGGGTGCATCGACCCATTCGCGCTCAGCGGCAGGTTGAGCTTGTGAATAGTCTGAGACGGCCAGTAACTCATCGAGCGTGTATCGCGGGCGAGGACGAGGGTTGATGATCAGGCAACCGTGCTCGACTGCCAGACCGACTGTTGCGCCGCTCTGTAAATGCAGTTGGTCAAGAAATGCGGGTGGCACCGCCAGCATGACTGAGCCACCGACTTTGCGCAAAGTTGTTGTGTGCATGAGCGCCTCCGCTGAAGTTATATTTGAGTATAACATGGTCAGTCTACGCGCCGGGAGCGATGGCGTCCTCGCTGTCGCTCCCAGAGGACGCTTACCCGCCTACGAGAAACCGCCGCCGTTACATGCGGTACGTTCGGAGCGCGCGCCCTACCCAAACCACTGTTATAATCTGACCATTCTGACCAGAATATGAGGCGCATCATGCAAACATGGCAAATTCAGGAAGCCAAGGCGCATTTTTCCGAATTGCTGCGGCAAACGGAGCAGGTGGGGCCGCAAAAAATCACCTGGCACGGTCACGCCGTTGCCGTGCTGCTTTCCAGCGCCGAATATCAACGACTGACCGGTTCCGGGCAATCGCTGCTCGAATTCATGCAGGCTTCGCCCCTGTTTGATGGCGAAGACATCGACTTTTCCCGCGACGAGAGCGCCACGCGTGAGGTGTTGTTTTGAGTTACCTGATCGACACCAATGTATTGTCGGAATTACGCAAGCGCGTACCCGACACGAATGTGGTGCGCTGGGTTGCCGAACGTCCCGCCGCAACCCTGTATTTAAGCGTTTTGACCTTGGGCGAACTACGCAAAGGCATTACCGCCTTGCCGGAAGGGGCGCGGCGACAAAAGTTGCAGGACTGGCTGGAAGTCGAACTTCCCGCCTTTTTTGCCGGACGCATTTTGCCTGTCGACGTGGCGGTTGCCGAACGTTGGGGCTGGCTCATGGGCGCGGCGGGGCGCTCACTGCCCGCCATCGACAGCCTGCTGGCGGCAACGGCGCTGACGCACAAACTCACGCTGGTCACGCGCAATCTGAAAGACTTTCACCCCCCGAATCTGGACGTGCAAAATCCGTGGGAAACATGAGCGGCGCTTTCCGGGAGCGATGGCGTCCTCGCCGTCGCTCCCGGAGGACGCCTGCCCGACAAAAACTTTACACGTCGGCGTCCACCGTATCGCCCCTGGCTTCCATCCATGCGCGGCGACCGGCGGCTTCGCCTTTGCCCATCAGCAGGTTGAAGGTTTTGAGGGTGTCTTCGATTGCGCCCGGACGCACCTGGACGGGGAGCACGCGCCGGGTGGCGGTGGCCATGGTGGTTTCGCGCAGTTGTTCGGGATTCATTTCGCCCAGACCCTTGAAGCGACCGACTTCGATGTGTTCGGGGCGGCAGCCTTCCTTGATCAGGCGGTCGCGGATGGCGGTGAGCTCGCCTTCGTCGAGGGCGTAGAGGCGGCGGGCGGGGCGCTTTTTGCCGTGGGCGGGAACGTCGATGCGGTAGAGCGGGGGCTGGGCGACGTAGATGTGGCCGCCGTCGATCAGGCGCGGGAAGTGGCGGAAGAAGAGGGTGAGGAGCAGGGTCTGGATGTGGGCGCCGTCGACGTCGGCGTCGGACATGATGACGACTTTGCCGTAGCGCAGGCCGGAGAGGTCGGGGGCGTCGTTGGGGCCGTGGGCATCGACGCCGAGGGCGACGGCGATGTCGTGGATTTCGGCGTTGCCATACAGGCGGTCGGGGTCGATCTCCCAGGCGTTGAGGACTTTGCCACGCAGGGGGAGGATGGCCTGGGTTTCTTTGTCGCGCGCCATTTTGGCCGAGCCGCCGGCGGAGTCGCCTTCGACGAGGAAGAGTTCGTTGTCGGCGATGTCGGTCGATTCGCAGTCGGCGAGTTTGCCCGGCAGGACGGCGACGCCGGAGGATTTTTTCTTTTCGACTTTTTGCGCGCTTTTTTGCCGGGCCAGGGCTTGTTTGATCGCCAGTTCGGCGATTGCCTTGCCCGCGTCGACGTGGTTGTTGAGCCAGATCTCAAAAGGGTCGCGGAGCTGGGTGGAGACGAGTTTCACCGCTTCACGCGAGTTGAGTTTTTCTTTGACCTGGCCCTGGAATTGGGGGTCGAGCAGGCGGGCGGAGAGGACGAAGCTCATGCGGGCGCAGGCGTCGTCCTGTTGGAGTTTGACGCCGCGCGGCAGGAGGGCGTGGTGGTCGATGAAGGATTTGAGCGCCTCGAACACGCCTGCGCGCAGGCCGGATTCGTGGGTGCCGCCGTTGACGGTGGGAATCAGGTTGACGTAGGACTCGCACGGCAGGGCTTGCTCGAACCAGGTGAGCGCCCAGGCGGCGCCTTCGCCGAGGGCGAAGTTGGGGTCGTTGTCGAGGGCGTATTTTTCGCCGGTGAAGAGCGGGGCGACGGGGATGAGGTCGCCGGCGAGCTCTTCCAGATAGCCGGCGAGGCCGGTGGGGTAGTTCCAGGTTTTGCTGTGGAGGCCGTCGACGGGGTGTTCGATGTCGAGCTGTACCGAGACGCCGGAGAGTAATACCGCCTTGGAGCGCAGCAGGCGTTCGAGTTCGGCCAGCGGCACTTTGGGGGAATCGAAATATTTGGGGTCGGGCCAGACCCGCACGCGGGTGCCGGTCTGGCGTCCGCAGTCGCCTTCGGCGCGTAGTTCGCCGATGGTTTCGCCGCCGTCGGCGAAGTCGATGCGCCAGCGTTTGCCCTCGCGCCGGACTTCGACTTCGACCCGGGTGGATAGCGCGTTGGTGACGGAGACGCCCACGCCGTGGAGGCCACCGGAGAAGGCGTAGGCGGAATTGCCCGAGCGTTTGTCGAACTTGCCCCCGGCGTGGAGTTGGGTGAAGGCCAGCACCACGACGGGCACACCTTCATCGGGATGCAGCCCCACCGGCACGCCGCGGCCATCGTCGGCCACCGACACCGAGCCGTCGAGGTGCAGGGTGACGTGGATTTTTTTGGCAAAGCCCGCGAGGGCTTCGTCGGCGGCATTGTCGATGACTTCCTGAATGATGTGCGCGGGGCTGTCGGTGCGGGTGTACATACCGGGCCGCTCGCGCACCGGCTCCAGTCCTTTGAGGACGCGAAAAGATGATTCGTTGTATTGATGATTGCCTGCCATTGCCGGTTCCAGAGTCTCAGCGAGGAGGGAAGGATAGCAGAGGCGCGGGACGGGCTAAATTAAATGACATGAGGCTACGATGTCGGGTTAGACTGCTGGTTTCGATTCGCAAGCTGCTGCATCGCCATGAGTGCAACCCACGATACCAGTTACAAGCGCCTCTTTTCCTGCCCCGAGGTGGTGCGCGATCTGCTGCGCGGCTATGTGCCGGAACAATGGCTCAAAGGGGCGGATTACGCCACGCTGACCCAGGTCAACGCCAGCTATGTCTCCGCGACCAACAAGCAGCGCCACGATGATATGGTGTGGCGCATCGAGGTGGGGGGTCACTGGCTGTGGATTTATCTCATCCTTGAGTTTCAGAGCGCGCCCGATCCGTGGATGGCAATACGCATCATGCAGTACGTCAGCCTGCTCGCAGAACAGTTGGCGAAGGAGCGCCCGCGCAACGAACTCCCCGAGGGGCGGCTGCCGCCGATTTTGCCTATCGTGCTCTATAACGGTAGACCCGAGTGGCGCGAGCCGGTCAATGTGGCTGATTGTTTCCTTGAGCCACCCACGGGGATGGATGAATTCCGCCCGGCGCTCAAATACCTGCTCCTTGATGAACGTCGCCTGCAGCAGCATCCCTTGCTTGAGGTGCGTAACTTTGCTGATGCGGTGTTTCGCATGGAAGCGAGCCAGCGACTGCAAGACGTGATCGCCATTGCTGCTGCGCTGAAAGAATTGTTGCAAACTCCCGGGCAGGAACTGCTCCGGCGTGCGTTTGAGCAATGGATCAAGGCGTTGTTGCGACGCCGCGCTCCGCCTACTATGATCGAAGAGATCAACACCGTTAGAGACATTTTCGAGGAATTTGCCATGCTGAGCGAACAGCAGGAAACGTGGTTTGACCATGCGATAGAGCAGGGGGTGCTGCAAGGCCAATTGGCAGCGGAAAACAAAATGCTGACCCGGCAACTGGCGCACCGCTTCGGCCCGTTGCCGGAGTGGGCCGAAGCGCGTTTGCGTGGTGCGGACAGTGTGCAACTGGAGGCATGGATCGATGCGGTACTCGATGCGCAGAGCCTGACGGACGTACTGGGGCCGGCAAGCCTTCAGGCGTAACCGAGGATGCGTCCGCCGCCGGTGGGGCGGGAGTGGCCGCCGGCGTCGTAGAGTTGCGGATGGTTGGCGGCGGAGAGCAGGGCGGTGAGGGCGGCCTGGTTGTTGCGCACGTGTTCGGCGATGAGGTTGCCGTTGATCAGGTTGCGTTCCCGTGCCTGGGAGGCGAGTTCGAGCACTTCGTCCCAGCGTGCGAGCACGCGCGGCAGGCGGGCGAAGAGGCGGCGCATGGTGGCGTCGTCGTGCTTCATGCCGCCACGGGCGAGGAGCAGGGCGCGGTCGTCGTTGAGGCGTTGTAGCTGGCGGAAGCGTTCGGATTTTTCTTTGGTGAGCGCGTCAAGTTCGTCGGAGTCGTCTTCGACCAGCAGGGTCTCTTCGCGGTCGAGCAGGGCGATGAATTCTTTTAACTGGATGGCTGCCGCTTCGATCAGGAGGGCGGTGCGTTGCAGTTCGGCGGGGCCGAAAATGAGTTTGAGGGGCATGATGGTTGTCCTGGGAAATGCCTGGGTTTGCACCCGATATCAAGCAAAAAACAGGCCATACGCCATGCCGGAATAAAGAACGGGGCACTGTCGGCCCCGTTTCTGGTGGTGAGTTGCTGGAGGAGGTGAGCGTTCAGGTGTCGGCGCCTTCGACGCCATGGCCCAACATCTGGCGCACGCTCTGGATCAGGCCGTCGGCGATGCGGTTGGCGTCGACGCGGAAACGGCCTTCGCGGATGGCGGTTTTGATTTCTTCGACGCGCGCACGGTCGACGACCGGCGCTTCGTCGAGCGCGGTCTCGGCTTTTTGCAGGGTGGCGGACAGGGTGGAGAGCTGCACCTTTTCACCGGCAGATTTGGGCGTGGCGGCAGGGGGTCGCGGTCGCGCTTCGTTGGCGGGAACCGGCGCGACTGGTTTGCCCAGACTTTCGATTTTCATGATGGAACTCCAGAAAAGGCTTCTCTGTCTCTTCCTACGGCCTGAGCGGACATAACTTTAGCGTGAAATAAACGTTTTTCACTTTCCCAGCTCGACGGCGCCATCGGACCGGGCGATTCCGCTGACGATCTGGCCGTTTGCCAGTTTGACCCGGACGAGCTCGCCAAGGGCGGCGTCGTTGAGCGCACGGCCAATGTTGGTGACTTGAAAACCCGCGCCACGGTTGATGACGGTCACGTCCTTGCCCTGCTGGATGGCGCTGGCGATGCGCAGCATGCGGGCCTGGAGCGGTTTGTTGCGGGCCACGGTGTAACGGGTGTGGTGGCCGACGGCCTGGGCGGGGAGGGTGAGGATGTCGTCGGCAAAGCGGGTGATGTCGCCTTCGCGGCTGTCGAGGTCGGCAAGTTCGATGCGCTGCCCCGCTGCCAACTGGCGGGTGCTGATGAGGTAGGGGGCGACGACCGTGACCCGCGCCTTGAGCCATGCTGTCCATTGCGGGTCTTCGCAGCGGATACCGACGTTGAAGTTGCCCCAGGCGCGGGCGTTGCCGGGCAGAAAGGCGACGGGCGCGGGGCAGGGCGCGAGGCGATTGGCGGCATCGAAGCTGCCCAGCTCGATCGTGACCGCGCCGGGCAGGTGCCGGGTTTGGGATTCGATCAATTCGCGGGCGGCGGCTTCAGCCGGGGCGGACGCCTGTTGCGCGGACGCGGCGCTGGCGAGGCAGAGCGCAAGGAGTGCGGGCAGGAGGGAGAACGCGGGGGAGGCCATGAGGGGGATTGCAACATGGTGACGGGCAATGAGCAAGTGAGGGGCAGACAGGGCGGCGGTGAAGGCGGAAAAATTTGCCGGGTGAGGAGAGGTTTGCCGCGTTAATATCATTGCCAGCATGAAGCGAGAGGAAGGCAGTCATGACCATGAACACTCTGACCTACAAAGGCTACATTGCCCGGATTGATTTCGATGCCCGTGACGATATTTTCGTTGGCCGCATCCTCGGTGTGCGCGACATCATCAGCTTCCATGCGGATAACACGCACGAGCTGCGCCACGAGTTCGAGCTTGCTGTGGACGATTATCTTGCTGATTGCGCTGAACAAGGCATTTCACCCGAAAAGCCCGCCAACGGCAAAATCATGCTGCGCGTGCCGCCCGAAGTTCACGCGGCGTCACTGATTGCCGCGCAAGCTTCGGGTCAGAGCCTCAACCAGTGGGCAGCGAAGGCGCTGGCCGCCGCTGCCATCGGTTGAGCAAAGGCTCACGGCAGCCCGATGATGCGGCGGTCTTTTGGCCAGCGGATGCGGTAGTCGGCGGAGAATTCCTTGCTCGCTCCGGCTTCCAGTTCCGCTTTCCAGGCAATGACGCCGGGGCGGTCGTCCCAGTCTTCCTGGCTGATGGCGGGGGTGAAGTGGCGTTCGATGTCCACTTTTTCATCCCTGCCGACCGGACTCGCGTCCAGCACCAGCACTTCTATCGGGCGTTTGTGCTGGTTGGTGAGGGTGAAGGTATCGGCGATGTGACGCTCGGCATTTTGACCGACGAAGCCGCTGTTGCTGTTCTGGTCGGCAAGGGATTTGCTGCTGACACGAATCAGTTCATCGCGACCGAAGGGCAGTTCGAGGAGCTTGCTGCGGCTGGCGTTCCAGTTGGTGACGCCAACATAAGCGCCGTTCCTGTAAAGCTGCATATCCCCGACCGGCCAGACGCCTTCCGGCAATTCGCCGTGCGCCACGAGGTAGGCGGCTTTTTCCAGACGCGGTGCAACCTGCGCTTGCAGTGTCACCGGCACTTGCAGCTTGCCCAGCGACACGGCGACCTTGCGTCCGTCGGCGGGCAGGCTTACCGCGCCGGGGATGGCGTATTCGGTGGCATATTCGCTTTGGGTGACGGCGATTTCAAACAAGGGGGACGCCGCCTGTCGTCTCGTCTTGTCAAAATTTACTGTGGGCATCGTTGCTGGCGCCGCCATCGCTACCACAGGTATGGCTGGCGCGTTATTTTCTGCGACCAGGCGCACATTCCAGGTACCGGGCTGCTGACCGCTGGCGCTTTGGCGGGGTTGTCCGGTGGAGAGCGCGAGGCTGACGTGGTTCCAGTCTTCGCCGCTGCGTTGGGCGATCTGGGCGGTGCGCTCCAGTGTGATCCTGCCGCTTTCCGAATCCAGCAGGGCGCGATACGCCGGACGCCAGCCCGCATCGCGGAACAGGTAACGGATGCGCACATTCCCTTCGTTTTGTGCCTGCAAACGCACGGACAGCACACGCACCTGGTCGACATGGGGGCGAATCTGATCCAGGTCGCTCACCCGCGCTTTCAACTCGCGTTCAAGTTCGTGCGTTTGCGCGTCGACGTTCAGAATGCGTCGCTGCGCCTGAATGCTGCCTTGGCGGATGGTTTCCAGCGTTTTCGCGGGCGCGCCGGATTGAAAACCCTCGCCGGGCATGACCAGCGCGTCAAGATATTTCAGTTCCCGTTCCGCCGCCTGTTTTTCCACATTCAAGGTGTCGATGCGGTCGGAGAGACGGCGAACTTCCGCTTCCAGCCGCGCTTCCTCGGCATTCAAAGGCTGCGTGCGGGCGCTGTCGCGCCAGACGATTTCGCCGATTTCAATGCCGCTATCCGCTTCGACCTGCACGCTGTCGGTATCGAAATTGGCAGGCAAGCCGCTGACTTCGAGTTGCGTATCGCCCGCCTTCACTTTGGCGGCCCGCTCGATCAGGGCGCTGCCGGGATAGAGCACGACGCGGCTGATTGGCGCGGCGCTGGCGGGCAATTCCGCCGCCAGCGCGGCGGGGAGGGGCGCAAGGGTGCACAGGGCAAGGGCGACAAGCGGGACAAGCTGTCCGGGGTGACAGGGGTTCATGGCGGCTCCATAAAAATCAACGTGACAGACTTTAAACGATGTAGCGGGCGCGATCGGGTTATTTGTGGGCGCGGCGCGGGCGACGGGGGAATAGACCCCGCTTTCCACGTCTTATCCGGGCGCTGGATGGCGGGGAGGCGGCGCAGGATGACAGGCATGGAAAAGGAAGTGGCATGAAAACTGCACACGCTGCTGTATCTGACCACTTTGTGCCGCTGTGATGGCGGTATTTGCCGCTTGAGGTGATGTGATGAAAAACCTGCTCGACCGCGACATGATGGTTCATCAGTCGGCGCTCAATCTGCAGGCTTACCGCCAGCAGTTGCTCGCATCGAATATCGCCAATGCCGATACGCCGCATTACAAGGCGCGTGACATCGAATTTGGCGAGGCGCTCGAAGAGGCGCTGGGCGGGCGGCGCTGGGTGCGGGATCTGGCGCTGGCCACCAGCCACCCGGTGCATATCGGCAGCCCGGACAGCCAGCCGCCGGAAGCCTTTGTGCGCTATCGCGGCGAGTGGCAATCGGCGGTCGACGGCAACACCGTCAATATGGACGTGGAGCGCGCGGAGTTCGCCAAGAACTCGGTGCATTACGAGGCGAGCGTCACCTTTATCAACGGCCTGCTGCGCTCGATGCAGACGGCGATTACCGGCCAGTAAGCGGGCTGCAACGGAGACGGTCATGGGCAGCATGTTGAATGTTTTTGGAATCGCCGGGTCGGCGCTGACGGCACAGTCCCTGCGCCTCAACACCACCGCATCCAACCTCGCCAACGCCGACAGCGTGATTGCCGAGGACGGCCAGCCTTACCGCGCCAAACAGGTCGTTTTTGCCGCCCGGCAATTGCAGGGTGCGGGGCCGGAGTCGGTCGGGGTGAATGTGACCCAGATCGTCGAGAGCGCGGCGCCGATGCGGCTGGTGTATGAGCCGAACAACCCCGCCGCCAATGGCGAAGGTTATGTCGAGATGCCCAATGTCAACGTGGTCGAAGAGATGGTGAACATGATTTCGACCTCGCGTTCCTACCAGAACAACGCCGAGGTGATGAACACGGCACGAACCTTGCTGCAACGTACCTTGCAGATCGGTCAATAAGGTTGACCGGCAAGATTCGCCACCCGGCAGGAGGACATCATGAGCGAAGTAAATGCAAGCGACCGAACCGCAGCAAATGTGCTGGCAGGGCTGGGTCGCTCCACACCGGTCAGCAAGGCTGAGGAGAGCGAGCAAAACCGTTTCCTGACGCTGCTGACTACCCAGTTGCGCAATCAGGACCCGATGAACCCGCTGGAAAATGCCGAGCTGACTTCGCAGTTGGCGCAGATGAGCACGGTGGAGGGCATCGAGCGCCTGAACAAGATGTTTCAGTCGCTGGTCGATTCACAGGCCGCCTCCGACAGCCTCAACGCCGCGAACCTGATCGGGCACGGGGTGCTGGTGGAAGGCCGCAGTCTGGGCCTCACCGAAGCTGGCGCCATCGGCGGCTTCGAGCTGGATGGGCCGGCGGACAAGGTGGTGCTCACCGTGCGCGACGCCAATGGCGTGCCGGTGACGACGCTGGAATTTGAAGATGTCGAAGGCGGCAGCCACAACTACGTGTGGGACGGCGCCGCCGCAGATGGCTCCCCCGCCGCGCAGGGCATGTATACGGTGACGCTCGAAGCGGTCGCCAATGGCGAGAAAGTGACCGGGCGCACGCTGGAATTCGGGCCGGTGACCGGCATCATCCGTGGGCCGCAGAGGACGGATGTGCAGGTGGGCGCGCTGGGCGTGTTCAAGACCAGTGACATCAAACAAATCCTGTAAGGCAAGAGGAGATCATCATGGCATTCCAACAGGGATTAAGCGGCCTCAACGCTTCTTCACGCGCGCTGGACGTCACTTCCAACAACATTGCCAACGCCAGCACCGTGGGCTTCAAATCGTCCTACACCATCTTTGCCGACATGTACGCCTCAGCGATGACAGGGCAGTCGGCGCGTACCCAGATCGGGATCGGGGTGGCGATCAACGCGGTCAACCAGTCTTTTGTCCAGGGCAATCTCACCGTGACCAACAACCCGCTCGATATCGCCATCAACGGGCAGGGTTTTTTCCGCATGCAGCAGTTCGACGGCTCAATCAGCTATTCCCGTAACGGCCAGTTCGACCTCGACAAGAACGGCTTCATCACCGATGCCTACGGCAATTTCCTCACCGGGTTCGACGTGATCATGCAGGATGCGGGGCGCAGCGTCTTCGCCGGGACGGCCTCACCCCTGCAGGTCGACACCACCAACATGCCGCCGCAGGCGACGCAGGACGGTCTTGGCATCGGGGCGACGGGCGCCGGGGCGACGGTTGCGGTCAACCTCGATTCACGCAACGAGGTGATTGACGACACTGTCACTCCGTTCGATCCCTTGAACGTGGCGTCCTATCACGACAGCACCTCGATGGAGGTATTCGACTCGCTGGGCAATCGGCACGTCATGGCGATCTATTTCGTGCGCCGGGATGTGGCGGCGCCAACCCCCGCACCGCCTGCTACTGCGAGTACGTGGGACGTGTATACCCAAATTGATGGCGAGGTGCCGGACACGGCCAGCTATCCATTTCAATTGATGTATGACGCGAATGGTCGCCCCACCGATGGCACTACACCGACTCCGCCCTATCCCACCATCTTGATGCCGGTCAGTTTTGATCTGGACGGGCTGACCGTGCCGCCGGGCGCGGTCAGCCCGCTGGAGTTTTCGATCGACGTCACCAACACCACCCAGTTTGGCACCGGGTTCTCGATCTACAAGCTGACCCAGGTGGGTTACACCACGGGCGAGCTGGCGGGGCTGTCGGTGACGAAAACCGGCGTGGTGCAGGGGCGCTATACCAATGGTTTGACCTGGGACATCGGCCAACTGGCGCTGGCGTCCTTCCCCTCCAACCAGGGCTTGACCTCGCTGGGCAACAACCAGTGGGCCGAGAGTGCGGAATCCGGTCAGCCGATTGTCGGCACGCCGGGCAGCGGGGTGCTGGGGCGGGTGAGTTCGGGCGAAATTGAAGAGTCGAACGTCGATCTGACCCAGGAGCTGGTCAACATGATCATCGAGCAGCGCAATTATCAGGCTAACGCGCAGTCGATCCGCACCCAGGATCAGATTCTGCAAACGCTGGTCAACCTGCGTTAAGCGTCCGGTTAAGGACAAGGGGCAACATCATGGATCGGGTGATCTACACCGCAATGACCGGGGCGAAAAGCACGCTGGGCCAGCAGGGCGCGGTCGCGCACAACCTGGCCAACGCCGATTCCACCGGCTTTCGTCTCGAAATGCACAAGCTGCGGGCGGTGGAGGTGCAGACCAAGGCTTATCACAGCCGTGCGTTCGTGGTCGATGCCAGCGTGGCGACCGATTTCACGCCCGGCCCGCTCAAGTTTTCCGGGCGGCCTTACGATGTGGCGATCCAGGGCAAGGGCTGGCTGTCGGTGCAGATGCCGGATGGCTCCGAAGCCTATACCCGCGACGGCAGCCTGATGCTCTCCGCCGAAGGTGTGCTGCAAACCCGTGGCGGCTTGCCGATTCTCGGCGACGGCGGGCCGATCACCCTCCCGCCCGACAGCGAGATCGTGATCGGCGATGACGGTACGATCTCGGCGATTCAGAACCAGCTCACCAACGATATCGGGCGGCTGAAACTGGTGAATCCGCCCGAGGCGGAGCTGGAACGGGGCGAGGACGGCTATTTTCGCCTGCAGGGCGGGGCCGCTGCGCCGGTCGATGAGGCGGTAAAGGTTGCCGGGGGGTATCTGGAGAGCAGCAATGTGAATGTTGCCGACCAGATGGTGACGATGATTTCGCTGGCGCGTCAGTTCGAGATGCAGATGCGGATGATTTCCAACGCTGAACAGAATGATCGCGCCGGCATGCAAGTGCTGTCGGCGCGCTGATGAGATAACAGGGAGCTTACGACCATGATCCGCTCACTCTGGGTTGCCCGTACCGGGCTGGATGCCCAACAGACCTCGCTGGACGTCATCTCCAACAACCTCGCCAATGTGTCGACCAATGGCTTCAAGCGCCAGCGCCCGGTCTTCGAGGATTTGCTCTACCAGACCATCCGCCAGCCCGGCGCGCAATCGACCCAGCAAACGCAAATTTCCAGCGGTTTGCAGATTGGCACCGGGGTGAGACCGGTGGCGACCGAGCGCATTTTTACCCAGGGCAACCTGCAACAGACCGGCGGCTCGCTCGATATCGCCCTGCAAGGCAATGGCTTTTTCCAGATCGCCTTGCCCGATGGCACGACCGCCTACACCCGCGATGGCGCGTTCCAGATCGACAACCAGGGCAACGTCGTCACCGCCAGCGGCTACCCGCTGGCCGACAACATCAATATTCCGCCTGATGCGCTGTCCGTGACCATCGGCAAGGACGGCACGGTGAGCGTGTTGCAGCCTGCCAATGTCAACCCGGTGCAGATCGGCACGATCCAGGTTGCCACCTTCATCAATCCGGGCGGCTTGCAGAGCGCGGGGGAAAACCTGTTCATGGAGACCGCCTCCAGCGGCGTGGCCACCCCCACCCAGCCGGGCACCAATGGCGCGGGGGTGATCAACCAGGCTTATCTGGAGACCTCCAACGTCAATGTGGCCGAAGAGCTGGTGAGCATGATCGTGACCCAGCGCGCCTACGAACTCAATTCGCGGGTGATTACCACCTCCGACCAGATGCTGGGACGGCTGACGCAGTTGTGATTTTAATGATTCATCCGGCAATCGGATGTCTGACCGCAGGGGCAGGTTTCAAACCCGCCCATGCACCACATGCAAAGGTATCAGGAGGCATCATCATGAAAGCAGGTTCTGTCCTTGCCCTGTGGCTGGCGCTGTTCGTCGCCGGATGTGCCTCGATCTCCCCGACCCCGCCCACGGCGGTGCATCAGCCGATGTCGGCGCGTCCGGTCGCAAGCGCCCCTGTGGTCGTGGCCAACGGCGCGATTTTCCAGCAAGACTCAAACCGTCCGCTGTTTGAAGACCGCCGTGCGCGGCGGGTGGGCGATGTGCTCACCATCAACCTGGTCGAGCGCACCAGCGCACAGAAAAGCGCCAATTCCAGCGCCTCGCGCAGCTCCGCCCTCAGCGGCGGCATCGCGGGCACGACCAAGTTGCCGCTGGGCGCTTTGAACGGTCTCAGCGCCGAAGCCGGGGTGGATTCGGAGTTCACCGGGGCGGGGGCGGCGGCGGCCAACAATGTGTTTACCGGCACGATCACCGTGACCGTGGTGGATGTGCTGGCGAACGGCAATCTGCTGGTGTCGGGCGAGAAGATGCTGGCGATCAATCAGGGTAACGAATACATCCGCTTCTCCGGCGTGGTCAACGCCACCACCATTACCGGCGCCAACACGGTGCAATCGACCCAGGTCGCCGATGCGCGCATCGAATACCGTGGCAGTGGCTTCATCGACGAACACAACACCATGGGCTGGCTGCAACGCTTCTTCGGCGCCATCCTGCCTTTCTAGGAGAACACATCATGGAACGGCGATTATCGGGTTTTGCCCTTGTCGTCCTGGCGGCAGTGTTTGCCGCTCCCGCGCCGGTTGCCGCCGAACGGCTCAAAAATATCGCCTCCATCGCCGGGGTGCGGGACAACCAGCTTGCCGGTTATGGTCTCGTCGTCGGTCTGGATGGCTCGGGCGACCAGACCACGCAGACGCCGTTTACCGTGCAGAGCATCGTCAACATGCTCAGCAACATGGGCGTGACCTTGCCGCAGGGCACCAATTTGCAGTTGAAGAACGTCGCTGCGGTGATGGTGACGGCGAGCCTGCCGGCCTATGTGCGTCCGGGGCAGACGGTGGATATCACGGTGTCTTCCATCGGTAACGCCAAAAGCCTCAAGGGCGGCACGCTGGTGATGACGCCGCTCAAAGGGATAGACGGGCAGATTTACGCCATCGCGCAGGGCAATATGGTGGTGGCCGCGCCAGCCGGAACGGGGCCGGGCGCGCAGGCGCCGAGCCATCTGTCCGCAGGCCGCATTCCCGGCGGGGCGACGGTGGAGCGTGCGGTGCCGTCGACGGTGGGCGAGGGCGGGCGGATTACGGTTGAGTTGCAACGCAGCGATTTCGCTACGGCGCGGCGGGTGGCCGATGCGATCAACAAGCTGGAAAAAGGGTCGGCGCAGGCGGTCGATGGCCGCAGCATCGAAGTGCGCACGCCCGCCGATCTGTCGGCGCGCATCGCCTTTCTGGGCCAGATCGAGGATCTGGATGTGAACATGGGGCCGACCGTGGCGCGGGTGGTGGTCAATTCGCGCACCGGCTCAGTGGTGATGAACCAGACCGTCAACCTGCAAAGCTGCGCCGTGGCCCACGGTAATCTGGCGGTGATGGTCGAAGGCGAACAGGCCGCAGCGCAGAACCAGGGCATGACCGGCTCCCTCCGCGAAGTGCGCGGCGGCACCAATCTTGCTGAGGTTGTGCGGGCACTCAATACTTTGGGGGCCAAGCCGACCGATCTGGTGAGCATCCTGCAGGCGATGAAAGCCGCCGGGGCATTGCGCGCCGAGCTCGAGGTGATTTGAGGGGGAGGGACGCATCATGACTGCCGGGGTTCAACTCAACGCGATTGATCCGCGCTCGCTCGCGGATTTGCGCCAACTGGCGCGTACCGAGGGGCAGTCCGACGCCGCCTTGCGCGGGGCGGCCAAGCAGTTTGAGGCCCTGTTCCTGTCGATGATGCTGAAATCCATGCGTCAGGCCAATCCCTCCAACGGCCCGATGGACAACGACCAGACCCGGCTGTATCAGGAGCTGCTCGACCAGCAACTGGCGAGCAATATCGCCCAGGGCAAGGGCGCGGGGCTGGCCGATGCGCTGTTCCGCCAGTTGGGCGGCGGCAAGACGGAAGCGAACGACGCGCTGGCAGCGGCGGGCGGGTTCCCGCTCAGCGGCGCGGCGCGCTGGAATGGCAGCGCGGCGGACGCGCTGTTGCAGCGTGGTAATGACAATGACAAGGACAAAGGCAAGGGCAGCGACGCGCTTGCCACCGGCGGCCTCAACCGGCGTCAGATCGGCGCTTTGCTCGCGCTCGGGAGCGATGGCGCCGGGCAGGGCGACGCGGCCCGTGTCAGCGACGCGCTTGCCGACGGATCGGCCTTGTCGGCAAAACTTGCCGCCGCGATCGACGCGGCCAGGGACGCGGGCAACGCCGTGGCGCAGCGTGCGCGTGAGTTTGTCGCCGAGATTTGGCCCCACGCAGTGGAAGCGGCCAAGGCGACCGGCATCCCCGCCCGGTTCATGGTGGCGCAGGCGGCGCTGGAAACCGGCTGGGGCGCCAAACAGCAGAAAAACGCCGACGGCAGCCCGACGCATAACCTGTTCAACATCAAGGCAGGCAAGGCGTGGGCGGGCGACACCGCCGCCAGCACGGTGAGCGAATATGAAGATGGGCAGTGGAAGCAGGAAGACGCCCGTTTTCGCAGCTATGCCTCCTATGCTGAAGCCTTCGCCGACTATGCCCGCCTGATGACGCGCAACCCGCGTTATGCCGCCGTGCCCGGCACCCGCGATGCCGCAGGGTTTGCGCAGAAATTGCAGAACGCGGGCTACGCCACCGATCCGCAGTATGCGCAGAAACTGACCCGCGTCATCGGCGGCGACACCCTGCGCCACGCCCTGCTCGCCGCAAGGTAAACCGGCAACCAAATACACGACCGCAGGTTGCGTCCTCTGGGAGCGACGGCGTCTCGCCGTCGCACGATGGCGGGGACGCCATCGCTCCCGGTCAGGGCGGACATCAGGCGACCCGGCGGCTTTTGCCGCTTTTCACCTGGCAAGGTTCTTGCAGATAGAAGGTGAAAGGATTCAGACCTAATCGGGGAGTCGCCGCCATGTCCAGCATGCTCAATATCGGTGTCACCGGCCTCAACGCCGCGCAAGGGCAACTTGTCACCACCAGCCACAATATTTCCAGCATCGACGTCGCCGGTTATCACCGCCAGAAAGTCATTCAGACCACGCTCGACCCGATGTTCTCCGGCGCGGGCTTTTTCGGTAACGGCACGCGCATTGCCAACGTCAATCGCGCCTACGACCAGTTCCTCGAAAATCAGGTGCTCTCCACCAACAACGCCTACAACGCCTACAGCGCTTATTACAACCAGATTCGCCAGATCGACAATCTGCTCGCCGACCCGACCACGGGGCTGGCGCCGGCGATGGACGAATTTTTTGCCGGGGTGCAGGAAGTCGCCGCCAACCCGACCAGCGCCGCCGCCCGCCAGGCTTTGCTGTCGAGTTCGCAGGCGCTGGTGACGCGCTTTCAGGGCCTGGACACCCGCCTCACCGAAATCCGCGAAGGGGTGGAATACGAGATCAACGCCTCGATCGAGCAGATCAATACCTACGCCAGCGCCATCGCCGAGCTTAATCAGCGCATCGTCGTCGCCCAGGCCGCCGGAGCGGCCCATCCGGTCAACGACCTGCTCGACCAACGCTGGCAGTTGGTGAGTGAGTTGAACGAGCTGATCAAGGTCAGAACCCAGGAACAGGACGATGGTTCGCTGTCGGTCTTTATCGGCAGCGGGCAAAACATGGTGATCGGCAACACCGCGACCAGGCTGGTCACCGTCCGCAACATCAACGACCCGCAACGCAGCGATATCGCCATCCTCACCCCCAATGGCAACAACCAGATCCTGCTGCCGGATCGGGTGCTCTCCGGCGGTCAGCTTGGCGGCCTGCTCGATTTCCGCCGCGAAGGGCTGGACCCGGCGCAGAACCGCCTGGGCCTGATCGCGGCGACCATGGCGATGGCGGTCAACAACCAGCACAAGCTCGGCGTCGATCTCGACGGTGCGCTCGGGCTGGATTTCTTCAAGATCTCTTCGCCCCGCGTCCTGCCCCTGGGCGCGGCGGAGGTGGAATTCGATCTGGCCAATTTCGGCCAACTGACCGATGCCAATTACACCCTGAGCTATGACGGCGCCAACTACACCCTGACCAATGACAACACCAAAAACAGCGTGACCTCTGCGGGGCCGACGATTAATTTTGAAGGCTTGAACGTCGATCTTTCGACCTCGAACCTGGCTACCGGGCAAACCGCCGCCATCCAGCCGACACGCTACATGGCGCGCGACATTTCGGTGGCGGTCAATGACCCGCGCAAGGTGGCCGCCGGGACGCCGGTGATTGCCGATGTGCCGGTCAACAACCTTGGCACCGGCAAGGTCTCCAACATCGTGATGAGCGATGTGAGCAACATCATCCCGCCGTGGGCCGAAAACGCAGAGCTGAGCTTCAATGCCGCCACGGGCGAGCTTGAACTCTCGCCCGCGTCGCTGGGGGCGGGTTTTACCATCGCCAATGCCGATGGTTCGACCCCCGCGACTTTCAACGTGGCGACCGACAATGGCGGTAAAACCTTCGTCGTCACCAACACCGCCGGTTATGAATTCACCTTCACCCTCGGCGGCGCGCCGCAAAATGGCGACCAGTTCATCCTCAAGCAAACCGAAAAAGGCATCGCCGACAACCGCAACGCCAACCTGCTCGGTCTGCTGCAAAACACCCGCCTGATGTTCGACAGCGGCACGGGTAACGGCCCGACCGCGACCCTGGGCGGCAGCT
>BNUB01000045.1 GCA_025997045.1 Betaproteobacteria bacterium | reverse complement strand
CTGTTTCAGGCGCTGACCCATCTTTTCCCCGATGACATCGAGGTCGCCCGCAGTCTCGCGGCGGCGGAGCTGGAAGCGGGCCATGCCGGGCGCACGCTGGCGATTCTGTCCGCGCCCCCTTTGGGCGCGCTGGCGTCCGATCCGGTGTCCTTGCTGCTGAAGGCGCGTGCGCACTGGCGGCTCGAGCAAAATGAGGCGGCGTTTGCCGTCATGGATACTTACCTTGCCCAGCCTGGGGCATAAGGCAATAAACGCATGAACGCTGCGCTGTTGAACAACGCCAAACAAACGGTGGGGATCATCACCCGCCATACTGACCTCGTGCTGGTGGCGCTGACGGTTGCGGTGCTCACGCTGATGATCGTCCCGCTGCCCACGCCCCTGATCGACACCCTGATCGGGGCCAATCTCGGCATCTCCTTCATCATGTTGATGATGAGCATGTATGTGCGGGGGCCGCTGTCTTTTTCCTCTTTCCCCACCATGCTGCTGTTTACCACGCTCTTTCGCGTGGGCCTCAACATCGCCACCACACGCCTGATCCTGCTTCAGGCCGACGCCGGGGAGATCATTTACACCTTTGGCGAATTTGCCATCGGGGGCAATTTCATTGTCGGCGCGGTGGTGTTCATCATCCTCACCATCATCCAGTTTCTGGTGATCGCCAAAGGGGCGGAGCGGGTCTCTGAAGTCGGGGCGCGTTTCACCCTCGACGCCATGCCGGGCAAGCAGATGTCCATTGACGCCGATATGCGCGCCGGCGTCATCGACATGGAAGAAGCCCAGCGCCGTCGGCAGGAAGTCAGCCAGGAAAGCCAGATGTTCGGCGCGATGGACGGGGCGATGAAATTCGTCAAGGGCGACAGCATCGCCGGGCTGATCGTGGCGGTGGTCAACATCGTGGGCGGCACCGCAATCGGGGTCCTGCAGAACAACATGAGCGCGGGCGAGGCCCTGCAACTCTACGGCGTGCTCACCATCGGCGACGGCCTGGTGTCGCAGATTCCCTCACTGCTGGTGGCCATTTCCGCCGGTGTCCTGGTCACACGTTCCGGCGCCAGCGGGGGTAACGTCGGGGCGCAGATCGGCGGGCAACTCTTCGCCCAGCCCAAGGCGCTGATGGTGGCCGCCGCGCTGATCTTCCTCTTCGCGCTCGTGCCTGGATTCCCCAAGATACAGCTCTTCTCCCTGGCCTTCATCATCGGCGGTATCGGGTGGACGCTCTCCTACCTGCAGAACGTCAAGGATGAGCCGGATTACAAGGACGAGCTCACCAAGACGATCAAACCCGCAGTCGGCGGCAAGAGCGCCCCCCGGCCCGGCGGCGGCGGACAAAAAGAAGAATTTGCCCCGGTGGTGCCCATCATCCTCGATATTTCCCCCCAGCTACTGGAGAGCCTGGATTACAGCGCGCTCAACGATGCGCTGGCGGCGTTGCGGCGGGCGCTTTATTTCGACCTCGGGGTGCCGTTCCCCGGCATCAACATTCGCCCCAATCCGAATCTTTCCGCCTTGTCCTACCACCTGCTGCTGAGCGAAATTCCCGTCTCGCGCGGCGAATTCGAAGCGGGCATGGTGATGGTGAGCGACACCGAAGAGAGCCTGCGCATGCTGCGCCTCGACCCCAGATCCGGGCACTGCTTTTTGCCCAACACCCCGTCGCTGTGGTTGCCCGAAGACAAGACCGCACTCCTCACCAAAGCGGGGATGAGCTACATGACCCATCCGCGGCTGCTGGCCTGGCATTTGTCGATGGTGCTGTCGCGCCATGCGCAGAGCTTCATTGGTTTGCAGGAGACGAAATTTCTCCTCGACAAAATGGAGGAGCGCGCCCCCGATCTGGTGCGGGAAGCGACGCGCCTGTTGCCGGTACAGCGCATCTCCGACATTTTCCAGCGCCTGGTTTCCGAACAGGTTTCCATCCGCGATCTGCGCGCCATTCTGGAGGCCGTGATCGAATGGGCGCCCAAGGAAAAGGACGTGATCATGCTGGTCGAGTACGTGCGCGCCGCGCTGAAGCGCCAGCTCAGCTACCGTTACGCCAGCGGGCAGAACATCCTGCCCGCGCTGCTGCTCGACCCGCAATTCGAGGAAACCGTGCGCAAGTCCATCCGCCAGACCTCGGTGGGCGCTTTCCTCGCCCTGCCGCCGGAGGTTTCGCAGCGTTTCATGAGTGCCCTGCGCGCCGCACTCGGCAAGCAACAAGGCCAGCAAAATCGCCCGGTGCTGCTGGCCTCGATCGACATCCGCCGTTACCTGCGGCGCATGGTCGAAGCGGAGTTTTATGAACTTGCCGTGTTGTCCTACCAGGAGCTGACCCCGGAGATCTCGGTGCAGCCGGTAGACAAGATCCTGCTGTAGACGCACTCGAGGAGCGCACATGGACTATTCCGCCATTGACTACGCCAAACAGGCCATGTATCTGGTGCTGATGCTGTCAATGCCGCCCATCGTGGTGGCCTCGGTGGTGGGTTTGCTGCTGAGTCTGTTTCAGGCCATCACCCAGTTGCAGGAGCAGACCTTGAGCTTTGGGGTCAAGCTGATCGCCGTCTGTATCACCCTGTTCCTGACCGCGGGCTGGTTTGGCGGCGAATTGTTACGGTTCGGGCGGGAAATTTTTGATCGCTTTTATCTGATCCTGTAAATCATGAATTTCACCGATTTTTTGCGCGAACTCGGGCTTTGGCAGCATCTGCAGATAGCCTTCATCGGCTTGCCGCGCATTTCGGTGTTCCTCGCCTTTACCCCTTTTCTGGGCGCCTCGACCATCCTGAGCGGGCAGATGAAAGTGCCGGTGATCGCGGCGCTTTATTTCTTCATTCATCCCATCCTGCTCGGCCAACTGGCGGAAAATGCCGACGTCTTCAATCACGGCACGCTCTACACCGCTGCGATCATCCTCAAGGAGAGCTTTCTCGGTTTCTTGCTCGCCTACCTTTCCAGCGTCATTTTCTGGGCGGTGCAAAGCGCGGGCTTCGTCATGGACAACTCGCGTGGCGCCAGCCAGTCCTCGGTCAACGACCCGCTGGCAGGCGAAGAAACCAGCCCGCTGGGCTCATTCCTGTTCCAGAGTCTGGTCTATCTTTTCTTTGTCAGCGGCGCTTTCCTCGCCTTTCTCACCCTCATTTTCCAGACTTACGTCCTGTGGCCGGTAGATCACTGGCTGTTCAGCCTGAGCAGTCCACAACTGCCGATCTTCATTGCCAGCACCGCTTCCTGGCTGATGAGCAAGATGCTGCTCTTGTCAGGTGTGGTGCTGATTGCTTCCCTGCTGGTCGATTTTGCCCTTGGGCTGATCAATCGTTTTGCCTCCCAGTTGAACGTCTATATCCTCGCCATGCCGATCAAAAGCGGCCTCGCCATGTTGATTGTGCTGATCTTTTTCCCCCTCTTCATTGGCAGTGGCGCAGATTTGTTCGAGAGCATGACCGACGCCATTTTGTCGCTGCAACCGATTCTGGGGCGGTGAAAACATGAGCGAAAAAACCGAACAACCTACCGCCAAACGCCTGCGCGATGCGCGTGAAAAAGGGCAGATTGCGCGCAGCCAGGAGATCCCCTCGGCGGCCGTCGTGTTGGCGCTCATCGCCTACATGGCCATTCGCGCCCCGGATATTTTCCGCCAGATTTCCGATGTGACCCTGTTGGCTTTCAGTGTCGTGGGCGATTCCTGGGAAGTGGGTCTCTCCCGCCTGGTGCCGGCGCTGCTTTACACGGCGCTCAACATTCTGGCCCCCCTGGTGGTGCTCGTCATCATCGCCTCCCTGGCCTCCAATCTGGCCCAGATCGGCTTTCTCTTCTCCATGAAAGCAGCCATGCCGAAGCTGGAAAACCTCAGTCCGAAGAAATGGTTCAAGAAAGTCTTCTCCAAAAAAGGCTTGTTCGAACTGCTCAAGAACCTGATCAAAATTACCGTGCTGGGGCTGGTGGTGTGGCGGGTGCTGATCATACACTGGCGTGATCTGTTCAAAATTCATGTCAGCGACGCCCACCAGATATGGAGCATCCTCGGCGGCACGATGTGGGATCTCTCCATTTATGCTATCGTCACTTTCGCCATTCTGGCGGTGCTGGATTATTTCTGGGAACGCTACCAGCACATCAAGCAAAACATGATGAGCAAGGACGAAGTCAAACGTGAGTATAAGGAAATGGAAGGCGACCCGCACATCAAGGGCAAGCGCAAGCAATTGCACCAGGAAATGATTTCGCAGGGGACAATGGACAAGGTGCGCAAAGCCAAGGTGCTGGTGACGAACCCGACTCATTACGCCGTGGCGCTCGATTACGAAGAGGGCAAAACGCCAATGCCCATCATCCTGGCCAAGGGCGAAGGATTGCTGGCGCAACGCATGATCGCGGTGGCAAAGCAGGAAGGCATTCCGATCATGCAACAGGCGCCGCTGGCGCGTGCGCTCTATCAGGACGGAACGGAAAATTCCTATATTCCCAAGGATTTGCTTGGCCCGGTAGCGGAGGTCTTGCGCTGGCTGAAAACCTTGCAGCGCTGACAAGGACACGGAGCAGGAAATGGAACACGATCTGGATACACGCGCTGCCCCCGGTACACTTGCGGGTGACGAGGTTTTTGCTTCGCTCATCGCGCTCTGCGATGATCTGGCCCACGGCAGGGTGGTAGACGATAAAAAACTCTACGCACTCACCAATGAAACTGCTGTCCCCCTTGATCTTGCCCGTCTGGCCGAAGCGTTTGGTCTCATGCTGGTGAAGCTCGAAGCCCGCATGGAGCATCGCGAGCGCCTGATTGCCGAATTAAAAAAGACCAACCAGGAACTCACCAGGGCGCAGGATTTGTTATCCAGACGCTACCAGCAATTGAACCAGGCCGTGCTGGAAACCTACCATCCGCGCCAGTTGCTGGGCAATTCACCCGCCATCCAGAAAATTGCCGAGATCGCCATCCAGATCGCCCGCCGTCCCATCAACACCATGATTCTGGGCGCGACGGGGAGCGGGAAAGAGGTGGTCGCCAAGATGATTCACTACAATTCCGCGCGGCGGGAACAGAATTTTATTGCGGTCAATTGTTCTGCCATTCCGGAAGGTCTGTTCGAGAGCGAAATGTTCGGGATCGAAAAAGGCGTGGCAACCGGCGTCGGCCAACGTCAGGGTCTGCTCGAAACCGCCAATGGCGGCACCATATTTCTCGACGAGCTCGCCGACATGAGTCTGTCCAACCAGGCCAAGCTCCTGCGTGTCCTGCAGGATGGCGAGTTACGTCGAGTCGGCGGGAGCAAGGTGGTCAAGATCGACGTGCTGGTCATCTCCGCGACCAGCCTCTTCATCGAACAAGCCATCGAAGAAAAACGTTTTCGCCCCGATCTCTATTACCGTCTCAACGTCGCGGAAATCCGCCTGCCGCCGCTGGCCGAGCGTGGTGAGGACGTACTGATTCTTGCCCGTCATTTTCTTGGTCAGCACAGCCAACGCCTCATGCGTGCTCCGCTCGACATCAACCCGGCTGCACAAAAAATGCTGCTCGCCTACGGCTGGCCGGGCAATGTGCGTGAATTGAGCAATGAAATGGAACGCCTTGCCGCGTTGGTCAATGGCCTGGAGGTGGTGGAGAGCGATCTCTCCCCCCGCATTCGTGCCGCGCTCGCGCATGCCGTGCTGCCGCCAACCGAGGTAACAGATGAGCGCGGAGAAGCCGGAGCAGGGCAGGGGGACGAGCACGAGGACAATGGCGAAGGCGCCATCGCCCGTGCCTCGCGCCGCGCCATTGCCGCAGCGCTGCAACAGAGCAATGGCAACAAATCCCGCGCCGCCGAAATCCTCGGCATTTCGCGCGAAGGGCTGCGCAAAAAGCTTATAAAACTGGGCATGACGGACTGAGGAAGTCAGTATCGGCACGATTTGTGCGAATATTGAATTAACGGTGAGTTTGTTCGTCCAGATGCAAATAATTGAATTGCACCTGGCAAGCAGTTGGCAGTGCTACCTGGCCTCAAATACTTCGTCGGCGGCCAGCAAGATATCCACCGGGGGATCGAAGCCGATGAGGCGGGCGGTCTTGAGGTTGAGGACGATTTTTGCGGGGTCGGCCCAGATTTGTGTCAGTTGGCGGGGCTGGGCGCCATTGAAGATGCGGGCGATGGTCTCGGCATGGAACATGCCGATGTAGGAGAAATCGGCTTGCGCCATGCTCATCAGGATGCCGGCCTTGACCTCTTCCGACCCATGCATGGAGAAGCTGGGGATTTTTGCGCGGCGGAGGATGGCTGCCACTTTGGCAACCGCGCGCGCTCTTATGGCCCGGTGCTCGGTGACGTAGATCGCGTCCGCTTCCTGCGCGAGTTTGGCGTAGCAGGCGAGCGCTTTTTTCTCGGTTTCGTCAGTGACATCTCCGGCAAACGGCGCTTCGCAGGTGAGCACCTCGAAACCCAGTTGTTGGCCCACTGCGCGTACATCGTCGATGGTCGCGTAGGAACGGCCTTCGGGGGTGTCCTCGTAAATCAGGCCGAGGCGGGTAAAAGGGATGATGTCGTGAAAAAGCCGTACCTGTTCGCGGTTGCGCCCCGGATAGATGCGTACGTTCAGGTTGTCGTGGCCGCTGTCCCGGGGGTTTTTGATGATGCCGGAACTCACCGGGTCGCTCACCGAGAGCACCACGGTTGGCACGGGGACGCCAAGTTCCACCATGTCCTGCCCGGCCCAGGTGCCCATGGCGATGATGAGGTCGATGTCGTGTTTCGTGCTCAGGCGCTGGTGGATCTCCGTCCGCACTTTGGGGCGCAGCGCGGCATTGTAATCCCCCGGCTCCCAGAAGGCATCCTCGACCAGTTCGAGGTAGTCGCTTGCCGTGTGTTGGGCCATGAACTGCCACAAGGCTTTCCCGGCGAGATTTTCCGGGATGCTCGCGGTGAGTTTCAGCCACCCCAGGGTTTCCAGCCCCTGAATGGTGGCTTTTATGTTGAGGGGATAATTTTTGTATTCTCCGCTTCTGAAATAGGCCATGCGCCATTTTTTCCCGTTCGCTTTTTTGACCGGCGTGGTCGGAAAGCGGGCAACGGGAAGGGGGAGGGGGGCTGCGGTGGTGGATGCCGCTGCCGGCAGGGGGACGCTGTTTTCCGCGTGTGCAAACAATGCACACAGGAGGGACGCGCACAGGAGGAGGTCAAGGATGGGTTTCATCATAAAAAGCGTGCGGCAAGCATGGTGATATCGTCGAATTGTTCCGCGCCGACAGCAAAGCTGTCGATGTCGGCGCCGAGATGGGAGGTTATGACTGCTACCTCCTGTGCTCCGGTTTGGGTGAGCGCGGCCCGCAGGCGGGCATCGCCATATTGTGCGCCGCCAAGGTCGAGCGCCTCGGTGACGCCATCGGTGTAACCGAACAGCGTCTCGCCGGTCGAGAAACGGTGGGTGAAGGTGCGGTAGCGGACATTTTCCATCACCCCGCAGGCCGGGCCGCTTCTTCCGGGCAGCAGCTCGACACTGCCGCCGGGTGAGACGGAATACGGCGGGGGATGACCGGCGTTGGCCCAGATGAATTCGCCGCTTTCGATATCGAGCATGCCCACGAGGAGGGTGACGAACATCAGGTTGGGATTGTTCGCGGAGAGACGATTATTGACTGTTTCCAGCAAGCGCCCCGGATCGGTTTCGACCTCCGCGCTGGCGCGCACGAGGGTGCGGGTAATCGCCATGAACAGCGCCGCCGGTACGCCTTTGCCGGAAACGTCCCCGATCACGAAACAAAGTGTCTTGTTGTCGGGGAGAAGAAAATAGTCACACAGATCGCCGCCGACTTCCTTGCTCGGGGTCATGGACGCGGCAACGCTCACGAATTGGTGGGTATTGGTATCCAGCGGGTAGGGTAGCAGGCCCAACTGGATGTCATGGGCGATGGAGAGTTCGCTCTCCATTCGGCCCCGGCGCGAGGTTTCATCCATCAACTGCGCAATGTTTTTGCGCAGCTTGTCGTTCATGAGCAGGAACGCTTCCGCCAACTGGCCGATTTCATCATGGAAACGTCGGGGCAGGGCCGCGATGGAGGCGGGCACCGCGTTGTCTTCTGCCGTCCAGTCCTGCTCCGGCAGGCGGCGGACGAAACGGGCCAAAAGCGAGAGCGGGGCCACGATGTGTGCGATCACGAAAGAAGCGGCAATCCAGGCACAGAACAGGAGCACGCCCAATACGATCATCTGCCGTGTGACCAGGCGTTTGGCGGGCAAGGCCAGATCCTGATTCGGCACCATGGCCGCCAGTGTCCATCCCAGCGGTTTGAAATAAGAGTATTCGACATGCCATTGCTCGCCTCCGGCCTCGGTATCGAAGCGAAAGCGCGTGTCGGAAATGAATGTTTTGGCGCCGTTTTCGTCTTCCTGCTCACTGCGATCAGAGGCCGCGCGTGCGCGCAGACGCCTGAAGAACGCATCATCCATGAGGGGTTTGGACGGGTCGGGCGGCGGCACCACGAAGGAGCCGTTGTCCGCCAGGATGAACATGAACCCGGAGCGGGCAAGCTGCATCGTGCCCAGACTCTCTCTCTGTTCAGTTTCCCGCTGCGTTTTTTGCGCCGCAATCCGCTTCGCAATGTTTTGGCCATCCTTGGCGATGACGATGACCCAGTCCCAATCCTTGAAGTAGGCAAAATAGCCGTAATGGGTGAGATGTGCGCGCACCGGCTCGTCGATTTTGTCTCCGGCGCGGTACATGGCAAAACCATAGTTGAAGCGGCGGCTTTCTTCGTACATGGACTGGGCCAGGGGCTGGCCCTTGAAATCCTTGAGGGCGGAAATATCCTGCCCGATCCAGTCGGGGCGGTTGCTCGCGCGGATTCTGAACTGTGAATCGTAGGCAAAAAAATGGCGTGTCGGGTCGGCAAGCCGGTTGAGCCAGTCGGCGCTCGAGCGTTGCGCCTGGGGGATGTTGCCATCCGCCACACGTCTGGCATTATCGTGAAAGACAGAGAAAATCAATTCCCCGGTTTCCATCAGATAAGCACGCTCGTCACGCACCATGCGAACCTTGTCGTCCAGTGACGTGTTCCAGCTTGCATTCAGGTTGCGCTCGGCCAGGATCATGGCGTTTTCCATCGCGTGGCGTTCCGTGCTGGTGAGCGCCTTCGTGACCTCATGTTGACTGATGAGGACGATAAAAGCAGCAATGACCAGCAGGGTGCCGGTTAAAAGCAGAAAAATCTTGCTGCGTAGCGATTGGGGTGTCATGGCGAAATCAGAAAGATATGGAGGCGTGGCGATCAGGCTTGTTGTCAGTGGGCTAGTGTAGCAATGAACCGGGATACACAGAAAAAAAAGCATGGATTGTACCTGTGCAATTTCACACACTCGGGGGCACCCGTCTGATTTAATCCGTCTGATTTAGAATGCGCCGACATTTCCTGCGTTATTTCAATGGATTTTTTATGCCAATAGCAGCAAGTCCGGTAGTCAAAATCACCCTGGTCTGCCTCTTTGTTCTGCTGGCGGCGCAGGCGCTGATTGGTGTGCTGAGTTTTTCCTCGCTGGAAGATCTGGTGCGTGATACCCGCGCTGACCAGATGGAAGTCGTCGCGCACCGGATGAAGAACGGCATCGAAACCGGGCTGCATCTGGGCAAACCGCTCACCCAGTTCTTTGGCCTGTCAACTTTGTTGGCAGAGGGTCGTCAGCGCAGTGGCGAACTTGCGGGCGTTGCCGTGGTGCTGCCGGATGGCGCGGAAGTTGTCTCCCTCAACGGCTTGCCGCGTCCGGATGTGCTGCACAAGTTGTTGAGCGCCTTCGGTGAGGGGCGGGGCCGCGGCGCGGCGGGCGGCGATGAGATCAGGCTGCGGCCCTCCGGTGTGGCGCTGACGGTGACGCAGGGACGGCTGTTGCTGGCGCTGCCCTTGCAGGATGTAGCGGGACACATTGCGGGTTTCCTGATTCTGGAAGGCGAGGAGAGCAGGGCCTTGCACGCGCTGGTCGAGCAAAACCTGCGCGTACTTTTTCTGATCACCTGTTTTGCCGCGCTGCTTTTTTCTGCGGCGTTCCGCTTCGGGGGGGCGACGAGTTCGCGCGCACGCTTTCTGGTTCCGCTCGTCACCCTCGTGCTCGCCCAGGGGGGGTACGCGCTGTATACCATTTCCACCTTCCGTGCGACCTGGCTGGAGGTGGTGCACAAGAACGTCGACATCCTCGCCGCAGACCTTGGCAAAGACCTGAATCGTGTGCTGGCTTACGGCTTCAGGCTCGAAGAACTGCGTGATGTCGAAGCGCCGCTGTCCCGGCTGGTCCGCGATTTTCCGATTCTCGAGGCGATAGACCTGATCGATGCCGAAGGCCGCCTGCTGACCCGCGCCGACGCGAACGGCAAGCTTGCCGCCGCCGCCAATCAGCACTTGCGCCCGGATTTCAGCAGCGAACTCGCCCTCGGCATGGAGGAGGGCGCCGCGCAGGCGCAGGGACGGCTGGTTTTTCATCTCAACGAACAGACCATCGCCCGCGAAGTGCGCAACCGGGTGCTGGATGTGCTCACCGTCGCCATCGTTGCGCTGGTGACGGCGATTGAAATGCTATTGATTTCCACCTTTCTGGTTAACCGCGGCCAGGATGATGTCGCTGCTGTGCCCGGGCGTCTGGCCCGTCCGATCGTGTTCGGTTTCCTCTTCGTCTGGGCGCTGCCGCTCGGTTTTCTGCCGCTGTATGCGCGCCAGTTGGCGACGACGAGCCTGTTGCCGCAGAACCTGCTCCTGTCCTTGCCCGTCGTGCTGGAAATGGGCGCCAGTCTCCTCGCCGCCCTGTTCGCCGGGCGGCTGACCGACCGCAAGGGCTGGCGTGTGCCGGTGCTCTCCGGGCTGGTCACGTTCCCGCTCGCCATGCTCGCCTGCGCCTTCGCCGATAACCTGTACAGCCTGATGCTGGCACGCACTGCAATTGGCGTGACCTATGGACTCGCCTGGATGGGCATGTACGGTTTTATCGTCCTGCACAGCCCGGTGGCCCAGCTGGGGCGCAACATCACCGAGCTGGCCGCCGGTATTTATGCCGGGCATTTGTCCGGGGTCGCCATCGGGGCCATGTTGATGGACAGATTGGGATTCCGCTGGGTGTTTCTGATCGGGGCCGCGCTGATGATCCTGCCGCTGGGCGGGGCGTGCGTTCTCTCTCGCGTCAGGCTGAATGCGCCCGTCAGCGCAAACATCGTGCCCGCAACGCGCTCAGGCAAACTCCTGAGTCTTTTCCGCGACAAGGGTTTTGCCCTGCTGCTGCTGGGCAGCATCATTCCCACCGCCCTTATCCAGACCGGGCTGATTTCTTTTGCCTTGCCGCTTTATCTCGTGTCCTTCGACGTGCTGACCGCAGATATCGGTCGCATTTTGATGCTCTACGGCCTGTGTCTGACTTATGCCGGGCCGGTGCTGGGACGAATGTCCGACCGTCTCGCCGTGTCCGGGACGGTTTCCCGCAAAAGCTGGGTGTCCTGGGGCAGCCTGCTGGTGGGGGGCGGTCTTTTCCTGCTCCTTGCCGTGCCGGGCATGGTGGGTGCAGCGTTTGCCATGCTGCTGATCGCGGTTGCAGCCTGCCTGCTGCACGCCTCGCAATCGTCCTACATGCTGGCGCAACCCGCCGTGCAACGCTATGGCGCGGCCAGTGCGGTCAGCATCATGCGCACTGCCGACAAATTCGGTCAGATGCTGGGGCCAATGCTGATGGGGATTCTGTTTTCGGTGATGAGCATGAACGCAAGCTTCGCCCTGCTTGCGTTGTGCTGTATGGGGACGGCCCTGTTGTTTTTATGGTTTGCACCGCGTGAGGGGGGCACAGATCTTGAGCGGGCAAAGCCTTCCCTGTGATCGGTTTGTGTCCCGCCAAGGCCGGATTGTGCGTGTCAGTCTTCGTCCTGCTCAAGCCCCGTTGAACCGAACACCTCACCCAGTGTTGTGGCTTCGAGCACCGCATCGGCCCATGTTTCCAGTTGCTCGGCATCCGCTTCCTGCACCCGTGTCGCAGCCCATTTGGGCAACGGGCCGAAACGGCGTGTCAACAACCGGGCCAGAACTTTGGCTTCACCTTCCAGCAAGCCTCTCTGCTCCCCTTTCCTTCGACGCGATCAGCCAGCATGTCTTCACCTTCCAGAATGTCGTGAATGTGCTCAATGGTAGAAGCCGGTGCCCGGCCTTGCAAGGAAGTTTGCAGCCAATCATGCATTGTCTGGCGTAACGCCTGCATTTCGGGGGCGGCGAGTAGTTTTCCCAGCGTGTGCAGCAGCGTAATGACATCCTGATTACTGCGGCTGTTCTCCAGGGCAAAAATCGCCGCGGTGAAGTTGCGCACTTCCGCGACCGGATGCAGGTTCAGGCGCTGCTCGTCGATCAGGTGATATTTGAGCTGGGGCCGGTACGCGGCCAGACTCTCCGGCCAGTGGCGGCAGAAGTCGGCGACTTCAGTCGTTGCCCGCCAGGGCGGTGTACCGTTGTAGAGCACGAGAGGCAGGATGGGCGGCAGGCGGTCGGCCGGGAAGTCCTTGCCGTGCTGGCGAACCAGATCCTGCAAGAGCAGGGCGGTGTAATTCAACATCCGCAACGCCATCCAGCGGTCGGGCTTGCTCTGCAGTTCGAGCATGATGTAGACCCACAACCATTCCCCGCCCACCTTGAGCCGCCACACCGTATCGCCGTGACGTGCTTTTTCGCTATCGGAGATGTAGCTGGCGTTGACGCGCTCAAGGGTGCTGAAATCGGCATGCTCCCACGGCCCCGGCGCGAAGCCGGTGAGCAAGTCCCGGATTGCCGTGGGGTGAGAGAAGAGGAGGCGGTAATGGGTGTCGTGAGTGGTGTTCATGACGGTGGATTATGGCATGAATGACTGACGCATTACCGGCCCGACGCACGCGTCTCGTCAGTCTTCGTCCTGCTCAAGCCCCGTTGAACCGAACACCTCACCCAGCGTTGTGGCTTCGAGCACCGCATCAGCCCATGTTTCCAGTTGCTCGGCATCCGCTTCCTGCACCCGTGCCGCAGCCCATTTGGGCAACGGGCCGAAACGGCGTGCCAACTGACGTGCCAGAACTTTGGCTTCACCTTCCAGCAAGCCTCTCAGTTCCCCTGCCAGCAACCCTTCGTTCCACCCCTGTTGTTTGGCCTGTTTGAACCAGCCTTCGACGCGATCAGCCAGCATGTCCTCACCTTCCAGAATGTCGTGAATTTGCTCAATGGTAGAAGCCGGTGCCCGGCCTTGCAAGGAAGTTTGCAGCCAATCATGCATTGTCTGGCGTAACGCCTGCATTTCGGGGGCGGCGAGTAGTTTTCCCAGCGTGTGCAGCAGCGTAATGACATCCTGATTACTGCGGCTGTTCTCCAGGGCAAAAATCGCCGCGGTGAAGTTGCGCACTTCCGCGACCGGGTGCAGGTTCAGGCGCTGCTCGTCGATCAGGTGATATTTAAGCTGGGGCCGGTACGCGGCCAGACTCTCCGGCCAGTGGCGGCAGAAGTCGGCGACTTCAGTTGTCGCCCGCCAGGGCGGTGTACCGTTGTAGAGCACGAGAGGCAGGATGGGCGGCAGGCGGTCAGCAGGAAAGTCCTTGCCGTGCTGACGGACCAGATCCTGCAAGAGCAGGGCGGTGTAATTCAACATCCGCAATGCCATCCAGCGGTCGGGCGTGCTCTGCAGTTCGAGCATGATGTAGACCCACAACCACTCCCCACCCACCTTGAGTCGCCACACCGTATCGCCGTGACGTGCTTTTTCGCTATCGGAGATGTAGCTGGCGTTGACGCGCTCAAGGGTGCTGAAGTCGGCATGCTCCCACGGCCCCGGCGCGAAGCCGGTGAGCAAGTCCCGGATTGCCGTGGGGTGGGAGAAGAGGAGGCGGTAGTGGGTGTCGTGGGTGGTGTTCATGACGACGGATTATGGCATGAATGATGGGGCGCGGAGTGCGGTGCCAATAAAGTTGCCGTGGGTTGGCATGTTGGCGCCAATTAATTTATGAGGACTGTGCACTATGCAGGCATTAACCGCCTGTCCGGATGGGGTAAAATGTTTTTCGCTGCATGGCATGGGTTGTGCTAAGACAGCTTGAGGATGGCGGCGCCGTCATACAAAGGAATACCGGACGTAAGCACATGATTACTATGGTTTCATCCGGGAAAGGGCGGGGTTTCGCCTGCGGACAAGGGGAAAACAGGGTGGCGAACAGCAGACTGACCAGACTGGCTCACCGGGTTTGCTGTGCCGCGTGGCTGGTGCTGTCCGCGTCCGTGTTGCAAGCGGCTCCCGGCGTTTTCGCCACGCCTTACACTCATTACGCTCACCAGGAGCCGCTGCATGCGGCGCTGGCGGATTTTGCCCGGGCGCAGGGCTATCGGGCCGAGGTGTCCGGGGCGGTGGTGGGCAACCTGAGCGGGCGTTTCGATAAGGTGCCGCCGCGGCAATTTCTTGACAGTATGGAGCGCGCCTTTGGCGTGCATTGGTATCTTGCCAATGCGACGCTGCATTTTTATCACGCCAGCGAATTTCGCCGGGTTTTCATTCAGGCGCCTTCTCTGGGGGTGGATGAGCTTTATCGACAATTGCAGGACACCGGGCTGATTTCGGCGCAATTGCCGCTGGAATCTCCCGGCGGCGGGCGGCAGGTGTTGGCAGTCGGCGGGCCGGAATCTTATGTGAAGCCAATCGAGACGATGGCGGAGATGCTGGATCGGGCTGCGGTGCGTACCTCGATGCGGGTGTTCAAGCTGAAATACGCTTCCGCCGACGATCTGACTGTGGACAGCATGGGGCGCAGCGTGACAGTGCCCGGCGTGGCGTCGCTGCTGCGCGCCATGGTGACGGGGCAAAGCGGCAGCGGCAGTACCGGCGGCACGGTGCTCACGGGCAAGGCGACGGTCGAAAAGTTGAAAGGCTCGGGCCTGGCGGCACGCGGGGCGGCGGCGAGCGGTGCGGAGAGTGCGCCCGCGGCGGCGGAACGGGTGACGGTCGATAGCGTGGGGGCGATCAGTATCGTCGCTGATCCGCGGATGAATGCCGTGGTGGTGCAGGATGTGACGACACGGATGCCGTATTACGAGCAGGTGATCAACGATCTGGACAAGGAAACCCAACTGGTTGAAATCCACGCCGCGATTGTGGATGTCGACAGTGATTTTACCCGCGAGCTGGGGCTGGCCTGGAGCGGGCGGCGGGTGAGCGGAGATTGGTCGAGTGGCGGGGATGTGTCGGCGCCGGGGAGCACTGCGGCGGGCGCACCGATCGGGACTTTGCCCGTGCCGGGCGGCGACTTCGCCGCGAACGGCGGCATTCTGTCGACGATTTACACCCACGGCAACAATTTTTTCAGCGCCCGCATCCAGGCGCTGGAGCAGAACGGCAATGCGCGCATGTTGGGACGTCCTTCGGTGCTGACTACCGACAATCTCGAAGCGACGCTGGAAAATATCACCACCTATTACGTCTCGGTCAGGGGCCAGGAAGAGGTCGATCTGTTCAAGGTCGAGGCCGGTACCGTGCTGCGGGTGACGCCGCACATCATTGAAAACCCGGGGCGCGGGCCGTCGATCAAGCTTGCGGTGACGGTGCAGGATGATCAGGAGAACAGCAACGCGAGCACGAGCGGCGACATGGCGATTCCGCCGATCAAGCAGACCAAGATCAACACCCAGGCGATTATTGATGTGGGGCAGAGCCTGTTGATCGGTGGCTATTATTACGAGGAAAAACGCTCCGCCGAGGACGGCGTGCCGGGCCTGATGCATCTGCCGCTGTTGGGGCGACTGTTCAAGAGCACAACGACCCGTACGCGCCAGATGGAGCGGCTGGTGCTGATTACGCCGCGCATCGTGCGCTTGGGTGAAGTGAACACCGTGCCGCCGCAGGTCTCCGACAACGATTTTCTCCGTGATCCGGCGCAGGATGACTATGCGCCGCGCCCGCCCGCTGCCGCGCCCGCAGAACCCGGGCAGGAAGACGCGCCATGAAGCCGCTGATCGCGCTGCGTGTATTGAGCGGCCCGGCGCTGGGGGCGGTCATTGAATTGCCCGCCGGACGCTATAGCGTGGGCACGGATGATAGCTGTGACGTCGTGCTGGTGGCCGATAGCACGGTGGCGGCGCGTCATCTGGCGCTGGAAATCCGCCAGAGCGCGGCGGGGGTAGAGGTGGTGGCGGCGCCGTTGGAGGACGGGCGCGTCGTGCTCAACGGGGGGGATCTCGCACCCGCCGGTGCGGCAGTGCCGCCGGGCGAGGCGCTGGGGCTGGGTTTTACCGCGCTGGCCTGGCGTCCGGTCGGTGAGGCGTGGGAACCGATTACGCTGGTGACGCTGGAGTTTGCCCAGGCGCTGCTCCAGACCCGGACGCCCGAGGACAAGGTGACGGATGCCGGGCCGGAAAGCCCGCTGGCGGTGGCGGCAAGCGAACATGCGGATGAGCCGGTGACGGCTGAAGTGGATACCGGCGGCAAGACGCCTGAGCGTGGCGGGCACAGGCGCAGTCTGGTTCTGTTCGCGTTGGTGCTGTCTGTCGTGGTGCTAGCGCTGGTGGCGCTGACCTACGCGAAAACAGACGACGCAAGAGCGGCGCAGGTTCAGGCGCTGGCGGGGGAACTTGAGCGCGCCGGGATAAAAACCGTGGTGGTGCTTGAAGCTGAAGACCCCCACGCATTGTTGCTGCGCGGGGTGGTGGCGGACGACAGCGCATTGAAGGCGCTGGTGCAAATCGCCAGCGCCCAGCCGCTACGCACCTATCTGGACGTGCGTGTGGGGGATGATCTGCTGCGCGTGCTGCGGGAAACCCTGAACGCGCATGATTTTTACCCCGAGGTCAGTTACACCGACGGTGATCGTTTGCACCTCGCGCTTTATCTGAAAGACGCGCTGACCGAAAACCGCCTGCTGGAACTGGGACAGGATGTGCCCCGGCTGGCACAGGCTACGCGCAAGCTGGCTTATGCGCAGGATGTCGCACCGCTACTGGGGCCGGAGCTGCGAGCCTTGGGGCTGGACGATACACGGGTCGCCTATCTGCCGGGGAAAGTGGTGCTCCCTTACCCGTTGACGCCAGATGCCATGGAGCAGTTGGCGGCAGCCTTGGACCGGGTGCGGCAGCGTCTGGGTGTGCCGATCGTGTTCCAGGTGGATGCCGGGAGGGCGGGCGCGGGCGCTGCACCGGGGTTCGTGCCGGTCTTGACCACGAACGCGACAGCCACCATGAAGGGCGATCCGGCCCCTGCGGCGGAGGTCAAAAACGCCGCGCTGGGGTCGCTGACGGTGATGAGCGTGACATCGGGCGTGATTCCTTTTGTCACCATGAGTGACCAGCAAAAGTTTTTCCCCGGCGCCGTGTTGCCAAACGGTGTCAGTCTGGTCAGTATCCATCCTGACCGCCTGGTGCTGCAAAAGGACCAGGAAATTTTTACCTACTCATTAAAGGAGACACCATGAGTATTATTTTCGTTTCGGCGTTCGATATCCTGGATAAACGCGCGCCGGGCACACCTGAACAATTCCGGGAATTGCATGAAGCCGTGTTTTCGATTCGACACCGCGTCAAGCAGCACATGGACACGGGGATTCAACCCCGTGAAATCATCCCTGTGCGCGGTTTGTTGAGAGCGGCGGAAGTCGCTGAAGATGTCGTTGGCAATATTGTCGGGCAGCTTGCCGCCTGATTGTTTCCTCAAGGAGAATCATCATGTCAATGTTAGGTGCAGTACACACGCTCATGGCTTCGGTGGAAGCCAAGGCCACGAGTATGCAGGGTCAGATTGAAGATGCGACCAAGAGCAAGGATGAACTGGAACAGATGGATTTGCTGAATATCCAGTTCCAGTTGGGCCAGTACAACGCGATGATGGAGGCTTCATCTTCCATTGCCAAGGGCACAACCGATATGCTGAAAACCCTGGCACAACGCACGAGCTGAGAGGACAAGACAAGATTATGGCCATCGAGATCACCGACACTGAACTTTCCCGCCTCGTGGACGTGGGCCTTGCCGCCGCCCATCTGGGCGTCATCGGTCGCGCGCGTTCGCTGTTTGAGAGCCTGCTGCAGTACAAAGAGCACGCGCCCGCCCGGATCGGCCTCGCCCTGACCTACCTCACCGTAGGCGATTTTGAACGTTCCGAGACGATTCTCCGGGACGAGGTGCTCGCCAGTAATCCGAAAGATCCGGAGGCGCTGGCGATATTGGGTTTGACCTTGATCCTCTCCGGACGCTCCGAAGATGGGGTGGCAGTTCTTGATCGCGTACCGCCCAACAGCGGGGGCGGGAAACTGGTTGCGGCGCTGTCCAGGCTGTCCTGACGATGAAAAACATGTTCCGGCGTGTCAAAAGAACCATGATGCTGGCCGGGGTCGCCTTGCTGCTGACCGCCTGCCAGCAGGATTTATACAGTGGTCTGGCGGAAGACGAAGCCAACCTGATGTTGGCGACCTTGCTGGAAAATGGCATTGACGCGGAAAAAACGGTGCGCGGCAAGGCCGGCTTTGCCATCGGGGTGCCGAAAGCCGATGTGGTGCGGGCGCTGAAAATCCTGGAGAACCGCAGTCTGCCGCGGGAAAGTTTCAAGAATATGGGCGAGGTGTTTTCCGGTCAGGGCATGATCGCCTCGCCCACGGAAGAGCAGGCGCGGCTGGCGTTTGCGCTGTCACAGGAGCTGGCGGCGACCTTTGCCAAAATCGACGGCGTGCTGACTTCGCGCACCCATGTGGTGTTTAGTCATCATGATTCGGCCTCTGGCGTGAACACGCCCGCATCCGTCGCGGTTTTCCTGCGCCATGTGCCGGATTCGCCCGTTGCCGATCTGCAGGGCAAGATCAAGGAAACCTGCGTTCAGGCCGTGCCGGGCCTGAGCTACGACAAGGTTTCGGTCATGTTGGTGCCGGTCAGGCAAGAGGTCGTGCTGCCGGAGCCGGGCGGAAATGATTTTGGCGCCGGTTTGCTCTACGGCGTGCTGGGAGGGGGCGTCGTGGTGCTGGTCGGGGGAGGGGGCGCATTCCTGAGCTTGCGCCAGCGCAAAGCGCGCCCTGGCGGGCAGGATGTTTCTGCGACTGACCCGGCCATGTCCTGAGCACGCGCATGGACGCAGACCTCGCTTACCTGACGCAGAATGCCCGGCTCTTTCGTGCGGTGCTGGATTTCAACCGCTTTTACCAGCCACCGGAATTCGGCCTGGCGGGAGCCGAGGCGCAAACGACGCGGCTGCGGACGGCGCTGGCAGCGAATCCGCGCGCATGGCGGCGCTTTGCGGGCGAACACACGGATGTGTGGTGCTTCGCTGCGGCGGCTAACCGCCTCGCGCTGTTGCCGCTGGAGGTGCTGGAACGTCTGGCGGGCTACTGGAACGCGGTCGTGCTGGCCGAAGTGCTTGCCAGGACGGTGGATGGCGCCCGCCTGCAACAGATCAAGGCCGTAATCGGGGCGGACGCTTTTCAGTACGCCGTGCGCCAGGGCCGCTTCCAGTTGGGCAGCCTGCGTCAGGACTGGCTGCCCGCCGAGGCGGAACGGCTGTCGGAGCGGGCCTTGCAAGCACCGGGGCAAAAACTCATCCAGCTTTGCCTGGGCCTGTGGCCCGAAGCCCTGCGCCGCGCCTGGCAGAACCGTTGGCGCTCTGCGCCCTGGGTGGAAAGTTTCGCCCTGTCCGCTCCATTGGCGGCGGCGGAGAAAAATCAGGTGCATCAGGTGCTGTGGCAAAAAACCTGGCCGCATGTTGAAAAACTCCTTCTTACCGAGGTCGCTCCGCAATGGCAGCCCTGTTTCAGCTCGTAGAAAACCGTCTTGCGCCCCAACCCGGGCAATTGATCCTGAAGGCGGAAGATGCCGCCACCTTGATTGAGGCCGGGAAACTGCTGGCGGAAATTCGGGCGCATGCGGATGAAACCGGGCGCAAGGCAGAAGAAAATTATCGCCAACGCCATGAAGCGGGCTATCAGGACGGACTCCATGCGGGCAAGATGGAATATGCCGGCAAGATCATGGAAACGGTCATGAGTTCGGTGGAATATCTCGAAAATCTGGAGGTGTCGCTGGTCAAGATTGTGAGCGAAATCGTGCGCAAGCTGATCGGGGAGATGGATCACGGCGAACTGATCGTGCGCCTCGTGCGTCAGGCGCTGCAGACGGTGAGGGGTGAACGTAAAGTCATCATCCGCATCTCTTCCAGGGATGAAGCCGCAGTGCGCCAGGGCCTGGGTGGTTTGCTGCAACAGCACGGTGATGCCGAGAGAGGTTTTCTTGACCTCCTCAGCGACCCCGATTTGCCGCCGGGTTCCTGCATTCTGGAGAGTGAAATGGGCGTGGTGGAGGCCAGCCTGGAGACGCAGTTGAAAAACCTGGAGAGTGTGTTGCGCTCCCGGATACAAAACGCAGGCTAGGGCACGCATATGGCTTTTGAATATCTCACCACCTTGCTGGAAGAAACCGTCAGCGGTATCTCCATGCTGGAAGTCCGTGGTCGCGTGGTGCAGGTGGTGGGCACGATCATCCGCGCCGTCGTGCCCGGCGTGCGGGTGGGGGAGATCTGCGTGCTGCGGAATCCGCGCAGCAACTGGGCCTTGAAAGCCGAAGTCGTCGGTTTTATCAAAAACGTGGCCCTGCTCACACCGCTGGGTGATTTGCAGGGCATTGCGCCGGATACGGAAGTGATTCCGACCGGGAAAGTTCATTCTGTGCCGGTCGGCAAGGATTTGCTGGGGCGGGTGCTCGATGGTTTGGGCGTGCCGATCGACGGTGGGCCGCCGCTGATGCCGTCCGGGTTTTATCCGGTTTATGCCGACGCGCCCAACCCGATGACGCGAAAATTGATCCAGCGCCCCATGCCTCTGGGGCTGCGCGCCCTCGATGGCGTGCTGACCTGCGGGGAAGGGCAGCGGATGGGGATTTTCGCCGCAGCCGGGGGCGGCAAGAGCACGCTGCTGTCGAGCATCATCAAGGGGTCGGCGGCAGATGTCTGCGTGTTGGCGCTGATTGGCGAGCGTGGCCGCGAGGTGCGCGAATTCATCGAACACGATCTGGGCGTGGAAGGGCGCAAAAAAGCCGTGCTGGTGGTGTCCACCTCCGACCGTTCGTCGATGGAACGCCTGAAAGCCGCTTACACGGCCACCGCCATTGCCGAGTATTTCCGCGACCAGCGTCAACGGGTGTTACTGCTGATGGATTCCGTAACCCGTTTCGGGCGGGCGCAACGGGAAATCGGCCTGGCTGCCGGAGAGCCGCCCACACGGCGCGGTTTTCCCCCGTCGGTGTTTTCCACCTTGCCGCGTCTCATGGAGCGGGCGGGTAATTCCGACAAAGGTTCGATTACGGCGCTCTATACCGTGCTCGTGGAAGGCGACGACATGACCGAGCCGATTGCCGACGAGACGCGCTCCATTCTGGATGGACACATCGTGCTCTCGCGCAAACTCGCCGGCGCCAACCACTACCCGGCGATCGACGTGATGGCGAGTGTGAGCCGGGTCATGGGCGCCATCACCGACAAGAGCCACCGCGAGGCGGCGCAGAAATTGCGCGCCATTCTCGCCAAGTACGCCGAAATCGAGCTGCTGGTGCAGATCGGTGAATACCAGAAAGGCAACGATGCCGAGGCCGACCGGGCGCTGGAAAAGATCGGGGCGGTTAACGCTTTTTTACGTCAGGGGCTCGATGACCATCCTGATTTTGAAACGACGCTGGCCGGGTTGAAACAGGCGGTGAGCTGATGGCGACGGCGTATCCGCTCACCGGCATCCTCTTTATCCGCGATTTCCGTGTCGACGCGGCCGCGAAAGGCGTCAGCGTGGCGGAAGCGGCGTTGCGCGACGCGCAGGCCACACACCTCAGGCTGCAGGAAGCGCACATCGCCTACCGCACATGGCGCGGTGAAGAAACCGGGCGCCGCTATCAGGCCATCATGGGGCAGCGCCTCACCCAGGACGAACTCGACAAATTCAAGATCGGCCTGTCCATCCTCATCGACGAGGAATTACACAAGGAAGCCGCCGTGCGTGACGCGGCCCGCGCCATCGAGGTCGCACGTGAAAATGTTGACGCGGCACGGCAGGCATGGCGCTTCGCCGACCGCGACCGCCAGAAGATTATCTACCACCGTGGCGAATGGCAGAAAGAATATGCCAGGGAAGTTGCGCGTCAGGAAGATCTGGAGCTGGAAGAATTCAAGCCTGTCCTGTTCGTTGCCGAAGCCGAGGCCGGAGAATGAGGGCGCGGGCGCTCGGCTATAATGCGCAGGTTAACAGCCGTCCATAAAAGGTGAAACAATGCTGGTGTCCTACGAAGAGGCGGGTGATGTCCGCATTGCCGCCATTGAAGGCCGGATCAACGGCAGCAATGCCGGGGAGCTGGAAGAGACCTTGCTCACCTTGTTGAACAAGGGAACGCAGAAATTTATCCTCGACTTCAGCGCGGTGGATTACATCTCCAGCGCCGGTCTGCGGGTGGTGTTGCTGGTCGCCAAGCAAACGGCGGCCGCCTCGGGCACTTTGATCTTGTGCGGGATGCAGCCGGGGGTTTTCGAGATTTTCGAGATGTGTGGTTTCAACGATATCCTGACCATCGTCGACACCCGCGCTGCAGCGCGGGCATTTGGTCGTTAGCGGGTCGTCAGCTTTTGGGCGCGCGCAAGGCCTGCTCCACGTCCGCACACAAGTCTTGCGCATTCTCCAGCCCGGCGGCAATACGAACCAGCGTTGGGGAGATCCCCGAGCGTTCCATCTCCTCAGGGGTGAGCGAGGCTTCCCACATCGAGGCGGCGTGCACGACCAGCGTTTCGACGCCGCCCAGACTGACGGCATGGCGTGCCAGCTTGAGCGAGGCGACGAAACGCTTCGCCGCGGCGAACCCCCCGGCGATGCCTTCATCTCCGCCTGCCAGTTCGATGCTCAATACGCCGCCGCCGTGGCGCATCTGGCGTTGCGCCAGCGCACGCTGCGGGTGGCTGTCGAGTTCGGGGTAATGGACGCGGGCGATGGCCGGGGTGCGTTCCAGAAAGTGCGCCAG
>BNUB01000044.1 GCA_025997045.1 Betaproteobacteria bacterium | reverse complement strand
TCTACGGACAATACCTCTGGAGCCATCAAGACGGCGACACCGTAAAACTCACCACCGGCGAGACGGTGAAATTCAAGGACGTAGCCTCGCAAAGAACCAGACTGGGCACAAAATTCCACCACGCCCTGAATCAACAAACCACCGCCTGGCTCGGTGCCGCCTGGGAACACGAATACGACGGCAAGGCAAAAGCCAGCATCTACGGCTACAAACTGGACGCCCCAACGTTAAAAGGCGACACCGCCTTGCTGGAACTCGGCCTGACCCTAACCCCCGCCGAGAAAGGCTGGTCACTGGATGTCGGCGTACAAGGCTACACAGGCAAACGCGAAGGGGTGACAGGAAATGTGAAGGCGGGGTATCGGTTCTGAAGGGCGTTGGGAGCCTTGGCGCCGTGCCCGAATGCTTGACACGGATCACAGTATCTACAGTCGACCTTGCGCAAAACGATGACAGGAAAATTCGTGCGATTGCCCTGCTTCATCTCCCGGCAATTTGCCGTATACTGCAGCCAGGAGAAAATTCATCATGTCCACCGCTTCCAGTGCCCGCATTGAAGCCAGAATCAGTCCGAACTTACACGCAATCATCAAGCGTGCCGCCGAAATTCAGGGGCGCACCTTAAGCGATTTCGTCGCCACTGCCACGCAAGAAGCCGCGCAGCGCATCATCGAGCAGGCTGAAGTGATCCATTTGTCGATGACCGACCAGCAGCGCTTCGCTGATGCCTTGCTGTCGCCCCCCGCTCCTTCGCCAGCGCTACGCTGTGCGATAGCGCGTCATGACAAGCTCTTGCGCCAGGAATGACCCGTGCGCCGTTTCTGATTGCGGCGCTGGATGTTGCCGCGCATGACCGCAGCCGGTTCAACAGTGGTTCGCCTGCACTGGATCACTATCTGCGCGAGCAGGCCACGCAAGACCGGCGTCGCCGGGTCGCAGCCAGCTTCGTCGCTCTTGATAATGATTTGCGCATCGCCGGGTACTACAGCTTATCGACCGCCAGCGTCCCTCTGCCCGATTTGCCGTCAGGCTTACAGCGCAAATTGCCCCGCTACAAGGCTGTCCCGGCGGTTCGCATGGGGCGACTCGCTGTTGATGTCGATTTTCAGGGCCGGGGTCTGGGCAGCAGCTTGTTGATTAACGCCCTGCGTCGGGCAGCGGGAATGGAGATTCCGGCTGCCGTCCTGATTGTGGATGCCAAGGACGACCAAGCAGCGGCCTTTTACCGCCACCACGACTTCATCGTCCTTGCCAATTTGCCGTTGAGCCTTTTCCTGCCGTTGGCGACAGTGCGTTAAGGCAACTCGCGCAGGACGGGAAAACGCATTCCCTACGCCCAGGTATCCACGCCCCCGGCTTGCGCCACGACCGGCGCGGGGGTGGCGACTGCCTGCACGAGTTGCAGGGCGCCTGCGCTTTGCAGGTCAATCGCCTTCTTGAGCACACTCACCCCTAGCTGGGCTTGCACTTGAAGGTCGGCCATCGCGGTGGCCGTGGCGGCAATTGATGAAACATCCATGGTGTTCCCCATTGTGGCGTCTGCCCAAAAAACCGGGTCATGTTTACCTAACGGCAGCATGGCCCGATTCTTGACTGCGTGACTGCCAAACACGTCACACTGGCGTCACCTTGAGTCGGCTAGTCACGAAAATTACCGAACTGGAGAGGGAAATCCGTGACGTTCTTCTTGACCAGGGCGATTGCTTCTTGCAGCACGTCCCGCTTGGCCCCGGTAACGCGCACGGCGTCGCCCTGAATCGCGGCCTGAACCTTGAGCTTGGCGTCTTTGAGCAGGCGCACGATTTTCTTCGACAGATCCTGCTCGATGCCGACCTGCACCCGGACTTCCTGCTTGAGCTTGTTGCCGGACACTTTCTGCAGCTCACCGTAATCGAGGCAGCGCACGTCGACTTTCTTGGCGGTCATCTCGGGCAGCAGGATGGCTTTCATCTGCTCGATCTGGAAATCGCTGTCGCCAAACAGGGTGAGCAGCTTGTCGTTATGCTCGACACGGGCATCGCTGCCCTTGAAATCATAGCGATTGCCGATTTTGCGATTGGCCATGTCGATGGCGTTTTTGAGCGCGACGAGATCGACTTCGGACAGGATATCAAACGAGGGCATGATGGCAGGCGCGGCTCAACCGTAATGACAAATGTAATGATAGGCGTCCGTCACTTCGATGTCGAAGCTCGAATCGGGCGGCACGGCGAAGGTCTCACCTGCGCCATAGGTCTTCCATTCGCGCTCGCCCTTGAGGCGGACACGGCAGCTACCGGCGACGCCTTCCATCTTCTCCGGCGCGCCGGTGTTGAAGGTGAGGCTGGCGGGCAGGATGACGCCGACCGATTTTTTGACGCCATCGGCAAACTGCACGTTGTGGCTGATGCATTTGCCATCAAAATAAACATTGGCCTGCGTGGTGACGGCAACGCCGTCGAGTGTGGCGGTAATACTCATGTGTTTTCCGTTTTCTCCGGTTTTTACTCGCTGCTCATGAAATACTGGAGCAGGGCTTTGGCAATGAAGCCGATGAACCCCAGCCCCAAGGCGATAAACATCCATATGGTGGCATATCTGTCGGCCTTGGCTTCTTTGGCAAGGTTGATGATGATGAACACCATGTACAAAATGAGTCCGGCAAAACAGATCTTGAGTGAATACTCGGTAAACTCAGCGACCGTAATGCCGAAAAACAGTACGTCATCCATTGCCGTCTTCCTGCCCCGTATCCCTTGTGGCCTTACTTGCCGTGCCGCGTGCGCGCGTTGGCGGCAATGCGCATGCGCAAGGCATTGAGGCGGATAAAGCCGTTGGCGTCTTTCTGGTTGTAGGCGCCCTGGTCATCCTCGAAGGTGGCAATCGTGGAATCGAACAGCGAATCGGTTTGCGAATCGCGCGCCACCACAATGACGTTGCCCTTGTAGAGCTTGACCCGCACCCAGCCGTTGACCGTTTGCTGGGTCTGGTCGATCAGGGTTTGCAGGGCCTGACGCTCGGGGCTCCACCAGTAGCCGTTGTAGATGATGCTGGCGTAGCGCGCCATGAGGTCATCCTTGAGGTGCGCCACTTCGCGGTCAAGGGTGATGGATTCAATCGCACGGTGGGCGCGCAGCAGGATGGCGCCCCCCGGCGTTTCATAACAGCCGCGGCTCTTCATCCCGACATAGCGGTTTTCCACCAGATCGAGACGGCCAATGCCGTGCTTGCCGCCCAGTTCGTTGAGTTTGGCGAGCAGCTCGTGGGCTTTCAGCTTCTGTCCGTTGAGCGCCACGAGATCACCGCAGGCGAATTCGAGATCCAGATATTCCGCCGCGTCAGGAGCCTGCTCCGGCGACACCGTCCACCGCCACATGGATTCTTCGGCCTCGGCGGCGGGGTTTTCGAGGTGACGGCCTTCGTAGGAGATGTGCAGCAGGTTGGCGTCCATCGAATAGGGCGAACCGCCTTCACGGTGCTTGCGTTCAATGGGAATACCATTTTTTTCCGCATAGGCGAGCAGCTTTTCCCGCGACAGCAAATCCCACTCGCGCCACGGTGCAATCACCTTCACCCCCGGCATCAGGGCGTAATAGCCGAGTTCGAAGCGCACCTGATCGTTGCCCTTGCCGGTCGCGCCGTGCGACACCGTGTCGGCGCCGGTCAGCCTGGCGATTTCGATCTGGCGTTTGGCGATCAGCGGTCGGGCAATCGAGGTGCCGAGCAGATATTCGCCTTCGTAAATCGTGTTGGCGCGGAACATGGGAAAGACAAAATCGCGCACGAACGCTTCGCGCAAGTCGTCGATGAAGATGTTTTCCGGCTTGATGCCGAACTGCAAGGCTTTCTGCCGCGCCGGTTCCAGCTCTTCGCCCTGACCGAGATCGGCGGTGAAGGTCACGACCTCGCACTGGTAGGTGTCCTGCAACCACTTGAGAATCACCGAGGTATCGAGCCCGCCCGAATAGGCGAGCACGACTTTTTTAACTTCGCTCATCGTTTTGTCCTGACTGTCCTGCTGTGTTTAACAAAGCTGTACTGGCTCCGGGTTTGCAGACGTCGCTCAGTTGTCGTCGCCTTCTTCCACCTTGCCCAGCACGAGAAATTCCATCAGCGCCTTCTGCGCATGCAGCCGGTTTTCGGCCTCGTCCCACACCACCGACTGCGGGCCGTCGATGACCGCGGCGGTCACTTCCTCGCCACGGTGAGCGGGCAGGCAGTGCATGAACACCGCGTCGGGCGCGGCGACCGCCATCATGTCCTCATCGACGCACCAGTCCGCAAACGCTTTCATGCGCGCTTCGTTTTCGGCCTCGAAGCCCATCGACGTCCACACGTCAGTCGTCACCAGATGCGCACCGCGACAGGCGTCGATCGGGTCGGCAAACACCTTGAAATGCGCGCTGCCCCTCACCCCGGCCTTGTCCGGCTCGATCTCGTAGCCCGGCGGGTTCGATACATGCACGGTGAAATTCAACACTTCGGCGGCCTGCAACCAGGTGTTGCACATGTTGTTGGCGTCGCCTATCCAGGCCACCGTCTTGCCTTCGATCGGGCCACGCTGCTCGATGAAGGTAAACACATCGGCGAGGATCTGGCAGGGATGGAACTCGTCGGTGAGGCCGTTGATCAGCGGCACCCTCGAGTGCAGGGCGAAACGTTCGACGATGCTCTGCTCGAAGGTGCGAATCATCACCAGATCGCTCATCCGCGAGATCACCTCGGACGAATCCTCCACCGGCTCGCCGCGTCCGAGCTGCGAATCGCGCGTGTTGAGGTAGATCGCCGAACCACCGAGTTGCTGCATCCCGGCCTCGAACGACAGGCGCGTGCGCGTGCTCGCCTTCTCGAAGATCATCACCAGCGTCCGGTCGAACAGCGGGTGATACGGCTCGTAGCGCTTGTACTTGTTCTTGATCCAGCGCGCACGCCGGAACAGATAGGCGTATTCCTCAGCGGAAAAATCCTTGAATTGCAGGTAGTGTCTGGGCAAAGTCATGGGCGCTCCATCACTGCAACAGAAATTCGCGGATCAGCGGCGTCAGCCCGTCGACCAGGGCCTTGGCATCGCTTTCGCTGAAAACAAGCGCCGGCAACAGGCGAATCACGTTGCCAGCGGTTACGTTGATGAGCAAACCGGCGTCGAGCGCGCGCGTCACCAGCTCGGCACATGGGCGATCGAGTTCAATCCCGATCATCAGCCCGCGCCCGCGGATTTCCACCACGCCCGCCACGCCGACGAGCGCCTCGGCAAAGCCGGCACGAATCGCCTGGCCCACGCTCACCGCGTTGTCGATCAGACCCGACTCGCTGATGACGTCGAGCGTGGTCAGCCCGGCGGCGCTGGCCAGCGGATTGCCGCCGAAGGTCGAGCCGTGATTACCGGGCTGAAACAGCCCGCTCGCCAGCCCGGCGGTCACGCAGGCGCCGATCGGCACCCCCGAGCCCAGCCCCTTGGCCAAGGTCATGATGTCGGGGCGCACATCGGCATGCTGCCAGCCGAACCACTTGCCGGTACGCCCGATGCCGCATTGCACCTCGTCACAGATCAGCAGCCAGCCGCGCTCGTCGCACAACTCGCGCAGCGCGCGCAGACAGGTTTCATCGACGAGATGCACACCGCCTTCGCCCTGCAGCACCTCCAGCATCACCGCCACCACGTCGCGGTTGCGGGCGGCAATCTGCCTGACCGCGTCCAGATCCCGATAAGGCACCCGTACAAAGCCCTGCACCAGCGGCTCAAACCCGGCCTGCGCCTTGCGGTTGGCCGTAGCCGACAGGGTTGCGAGCGAGCGGCCATGGAAAGCATGCTCCATGACGATGATCGTCGGCAGCTCGATTTTCTTCTTGTGACCATAAAAGCGTGCGAGCTTGATCGCCGCCTCGTTGGCTTCCAGCCCCGAATTACAAAAGAAAACCTCATCCATGCCGGAGATTTCCGCCAGCCGCGTAGCCAGCGCCTCCTGCAGGGGGATGCGGTAGAGGTTCGACGTGTGCAGCACCCTGCCCGCCTGCTGCGCAATGCCCTGCACCAGACGCGGGTGGTTGTGGCCCAGGGTATTCACCGCAATGCCAGAGAGCGCGTCAAGATAACGCTTGCCCGCCTCATCATAGAGCCAGACGCCCTCACCGCGGGCAAACGCCACCGGGAGGCGGGAGTAGGTGTTCATGACATGAGACATGAAGAAATCCTGCAATGGTCAAAGCCGAAAAACGCACGGCGGCAAACGCCGCCGTGAAGGTAAGCGGGGGATTTTACGCCTGAATTCATGAGCATGTACAGACAAGGCGACGAACTCTGTTAGAATCCGCAACGATTCCATGCCCACCGCACCGTCCGGTTATCACATGAGCGAAAAGATCGAGAGCTTCATCATCGTGGGCGTCACCCACGAAGGCAAAACGTTCCGCCCCAGTGACTGGGCCGACCGTCTGTGCGGCATCATGTCGGCTTTCGACCAGGACAACCGGATGAAATACTCTCCTTACGTGCGCCCCGGCTGTAGCCTCACCGGCCACAAAACCGTCGTCGTCGACGCCAGGCTGCACAAGCTCAATCCGCTCGCGTACAAGTTCGTGGTCGACTTCGCCCACAGCAACCACCTCCAGGTCGAACCGATCAGCGACGATCAGGTTTGAAGCACCGCCACCAACCGCTACCAACAAAAAACGGCGACCCGGATGGAGTCGCCGTTTTTTTGTTGCAAGACCCGTTTTTGCAAGACCCGTTTTCGCAAGACCCGTTCTGAGTCCCGAAGACCCGATCAGGCCAGCGCCTTGATCGCCGCCGACAGACGGCTCTTGTGGCGGGCAGCCTTGTTCTTGTGGATGATCTTCTTGTCAGCGATGCTGTCGATCACGCTCGTCGAAGCGCGGAAGACGACTTGAGCCGCTGCCTTGTCGCCACCCGCGATCGCCTTGCGCACCGCTTTGATCGCAGTACGCAGACGAGAACGGAGGCTGGCGTTATGCGCACGCGCCTTGAGTGCCTGACGTGCGCGCTTGCGCCCCTGGGGGTTACGTGCTACAGGCTTTTGTGCCGAGGTGGCCATGTGTTTGAGTTCCTGTTAAAACCAGACAAAATAAAACCAGACAAAAATCAAGCCGCCGATTCTAGCAATCCCGTTGATAACATGCAAGAGCCGTGTCCACCCCTTGTCACGAGTTTTGAATCTGTCCGGGGATGTTCAGGCGAAGCGAACAGTTCGTGCGCCGAGCGCGCCTCGACGATCTGACCCTCGTCCATGATCAGCGTTGGAGATCGCAGGCATTCAGGCCTGCTCGCCCACCGATTGGAACCGTACCCTACTTCTGCGCCACAGCCTCTCCGGTACGGCCATAAACATCGTCCAGCCGTGTAATGTCGTCCTCACCCAAATAGCTGCCGGACTGCACCTCGATAATTTCGAGGGGAATCTTGCCAGGGTTTGCCAGACGATGCACCGAGGCAATGGGGATATAGGTAGACTGGTTCTCGGACAGCAAAAAGATTTTGTCGTCGCAAGTTACCTGAGCAGTACCGGAAACCACAATCCAGTGCTCGGCACGATGGTGGTGCATTTGCAGAGACAATTGCGCACCGGGTTTGACTGTGATTCGCTTAACCTGAAAGCGTGACCCCATGTCTACCGAATCGTAACTGCCCCAGGGGCGAAATACCTCGCGGTGGTTGTCGGTTTCCTTGCGCCCTTGCGCCTTGAGGTGACCGACCAGTTCCTTGACATCCTGAGCGCAATCCCTGTGCGCAACCATCGTCGCATCACCGGTATCCACTACTACGACATCGTCAAGGCCGACCACTGACACCAATTTGCCACTGCTCTGTACCAGACAATTACGGGAATTTTGCAAAACCACGTCGCCTCTGACCACATTACCATCATCGTCTTTCTCATGTGCATCCCAAATCGACGACCAACTCCCGACATCATTCCAGCCAGCATCCAGTGGCATTACGCACGCACGCTCGGTTTTTTCCATCACTGCATAGTCGATGGAGTTATCCGGGCACTCGGCAAAAACCAGCTCGTCTATCTCGACATTATCTCCGCTATGGCTGCTGCACTCCAGCGTTTCAATGCATTTTTCATAGATATATGCATCGTGCTTTTTCAGCTCTTCGACAATGCGACTGGCACGGAACAAGAACATGCCGCTATTCCAGAAATAATCACCGCTGGCGACAAAATCGGCGGCTTTTTCCGCATTGGGCTTTTCAATAAAACGCTCAACGCGCAGAACACCTTCCGGCAAGCCCTGGCTGCCGCCGGTCTTGATGTAGCCATAGCCCGTTTCCGGACGGCTCGCCGGAATGCCGAACAAGACCAACTCCCCCTGCTCGGCGGCAACGCCAGCCTGCAGCACCGTGCTCCGAAAAACGTCTACATTCTCCAGCACATGATCGGCAGGGAGTACCAACAGCAATTCATCACGTCCATCCGCCAGCAGCTTCATTGCCGCAATAGCCACTGCCGGCGCAGTGTTACGGCCAAATGGCTCAAACACAATGCCCTGCGTAGCGAGTTTCAAGGCATCAAGTTGCGCCTGCACGATGAAGCGGTGGTTACGGTTGCACACCACCAGAGGTGGCTGCATGTCCCCGCCTGACAGACGTTCCAACGTTTGCTGAAACAACGAATGCTCGCCGGTCAGGGCGTGGAATTGCTTGGGAAACTGCTCGCGCGACAGGGGCCAGAGCCGTGAGCCACTGCCACCTGAAAGAATAACGGGAATCATACAATTCATCTCCTGGAGATTAATCCGCTTTATGTGTGCGCTTGACCCACACGGGAACAAGCCGGTTGTTGTTGCCAGTCACAAACAGGCACGTCACTTCGCCACGTTCCAGCGCAACAGCCGGCAAATCAACCACCTTGCGCTCACCATCAAACAGCGCCAGATTGACCTTCACCGGGTTGATTTCACGATCGCCATGGCCTTGCGGGGCAACGTTCTCCACCACGATGGTCTTGCCATCAGCAGTTTTCAGGGTCAGCGAGACATCACTCAGATTTTGTACACGTAACAGCGCCTTTTGCCGACCTTTGAACGGGGGGTCTTCCACCAGCGTTAATTGCTTGCCAGGCAAATTGACCAAGGTGTAGTAATGCTCAGGTTCAAGCTGCACCGTGATACTCTGCTCGCCAATTTTTGCGCTGTGGCTGCCATTGGGGAGAAAACTGAAATCGGAGCTATCCTGCGGCGTAGTTGTTTCGAGATGAATATTACCGATATTGGCATCGACATCCTGACTACCTGCGTTATACAAACGCACAAAGGCAGAGCCTTTGGGCGCAGCCGGGCCATAGAGTGCCGCATCGTTGGCCTGTGCCGACAAAACAAAACACCCGGATAACAACAAGGTGACAATGGGAAAAATTTTACGGCTCAAGGTTAAGACCTCCTGAAAGTACAGCGTAGGTTACAGCAAATTAATCGGCATTGATCGCTACGGCGGCGGACGTTCTAAATTGGTTCAACCATTCGGAATCAATCTTCGTCAATTCAGCGGCCATCGGCAGATAGCGCTCAGGAAACTCCCAAATCACCAGTTGCGGCGGCGCCCCAGTGAATTCGGCGCTTTGCAGAAAATTCAGCATCGGAGGCAGCGGCCCCTGCCCGCTATCGGCATAGTTGACCAGATCACTGCCCAGCGCCTGGCGCAGGGCACCGGCAAAATTCCAGTCGGCATTGGCGCTGTAACTGGTTCCGACCAGTGCCACGGGAATCTGGACATCTGCAAAAAGGACATCCTCACCAGCAGCTTCGCCTGCCACCGCAGGGCGGGTCGTTCGCCGTTGCAAACCATCGGGCGGCGGCAACCAGTCAGCAAACAGTGGATCGAGCGGCAAAAACCTCAGCAAATCGCCGCTGAAGCGTTCAGCAGGTGCAGTGTCAGTCACAAAAACCTGTGGCTCAACCTCCAGCAAGCCTTGCTGATGCACAGCGCGGGCAATGCTGTGGGCAACGACATCGGCCCCGTGCGGCGTCCAGTGTGTGTCAGTTCGCAGAAACAAGGCTCCCTGCTCTGTGCCCGCTTCCGCTTCCAGTCTCAAGCTGGCGAGCAGATCTGGCGCAATGATGTCACTGTCCCTGGCTGCGCGATGGAAACGCTGATACAGCGCATCGTGCGCACTGGCGGGGCGGCGCTCCCCCAGATATTCCCGATACAGACGAGCCTTGGCTGGCACGATAGCCAGCACCAGCCGGATATTGTGCCGTGCCAGATATTGACGCACGCCTGCGATCAAGCGCAGGTTATCGTCGATATTTTTCGCGGCACCTGCATCCAGCTTGAACTCCTCATCGCTGAACAGCCAGCCATCACGCCCCAGCACCACGCCAGGACGCCCCTCGTTAAACAGCTTGTAGTCGAGCGCCGCCCACACATTGGTACCCAGGCGTTTCAGCGGAAATTGCTCGTCGTAGCGGCTCTCCACTGCGTGCGCCCACTTGCCATTGAAAAAACCGGCCTGTGGTGACACGCTAAAATCCACAAAGGCGCGCAATGACCAAACGCCCAAAGTCAGCAACAGGGCGAGGAACAGCACCGGGTAGAGCAGTGGCAGGAGCAGACGGGATAAGGAAGACATGTCGGCGCGCCTCAGAACTGAAAATAAAGAAAAGGCGAATAACTCTGCGCCGAGAGCTTGAGCAGCGCCGCACAAAATAGCGTCAGCGTCGCAGCACGCAGCAAGCTGCGTGCCCAAACGGAGCCAATGCCCCCCGCCACACTCACAAGCACGCCCGATGCTGCCGTGGATCGTTCCTCATCCCCGGTACTGGCGCGTGCCTTGGGCGCATGAACATCGAGCGGGTAACGATAAAAGTCGTACAAACCGCAACCGGCGAGAATCAGATAAGCCAGCAACAAGGTGGCGATTTGCAGGCGTGACACCTGTCCTGCGGTGAACCCGGACAAATGCCAGTCCCCAAAACTAAAGAGCGCTTGGTACATACGCATTGCCACAGAGAGATTTTCAGCGCGAAAAATCACCCAGCCCAACGTCACCAGCAAAAAGCAGAATGCCCACTTCAACGGATTGAAGCTGCGGGCAGTGCCCGTGCCCAGAGCACGCTCAATCGCCAACCAGGCGCCGTGCCACGCCCCCCAGAGCACATAAGTAAAATTGGCTCCATGCCACAAACCGCCGAGCAGCATGGTCAAAAACAGATTGCAATACGTCTTGAAAGTGCCGCCACGATTACCACCCAGACTGATATACAAATAGTCGCGTAACCACGTGGACAAGCTGATGTGCCAACGCCGCCAGAACTCGGTAATAGATTGACTGATATAAGGTTGCTTGAAATTTTCCATGAAGCGAAATCCCATCATCAAGCCAAGACCGATCGCCATGTCGCTGTAACCGGAAAAATCGAAGTAAAGCTGTGCGGTATACGCCAGCGCACCAAGCCAGGCGTCACCGGTTCCGGGGTTTTCCAGCGCGAAACAATAATCGGCCAATGGCGCCAGGGTATCGGCAATGAGCACTTTTTTAATGAAGCCTTGCATGAAGCGGGTGCAGCCTTCGGAAAATTTCTCCACGGTATGGGTACGCTCAGAGAACTGCGCAGCCAGATCGCGGAAGCGCAGCACCGGGCCAGCAATCAAGTGCGGGAAAATCGCCACAAATGCGGAAAAGTCGATGAGCTTATGCGTGGCCGGGGTATCACCGCGATAAACGTCGACGATGTAGCTGATGGATTCAAAAATATAGAAAGAGATCCCGATCGGCAGCAGAATCTGGATGACGGTAAAGGGTTCCATCCCCAAGCTGCCAATGATGGCATTGAGGCTTGCCACGCCGAAACCAGCGTATTTGAAATAGCCGAGCACGCACAGATCAACTGTCACCCCAAGTGCCAGCCAGCGTCTGGCAGTCGACGTGCGCACCCCGGCTGCACCAATGCGCAGACCTATCCAGTAATTAAGCAGCGTCACTGCAGCAAAGAGAGCGAGAAAATCCACTCGCCACCAAGCGTAAAAAATATAGCTGGCGGTCAGCAGCAACAGGTTCCGGTAGCGGTTTCCACTCAAATAATAGAGCACGAGAAACAGCGGCAGAAACAGGAACAGGAAGACGTTGGATGAAAAGACCATTACGAACCTATGGATTCTGTTGTGGTTGAAACATGCGCGTTACATCACCGCCCAGACGGGTGGCCTGGAAGGGCTGCATCCCCGCTTTCCAGCGCAGCGTTTCAGTACGACACGGATAAAGCGTGCAATAAGGTTCCAGCCAGGCAAAATCGGCGTTGTCCTTCAGGTTGTCATCGTCTTGCAGCACGCCGGTAGCGCAAACAAAAGCTGCGGGGTTTTCAATGCCACTTATCACCTGCTCAGCCAGTCGCCGCAAGGCGGCATCCTGTTCAGTGCGCAGATCGACACCATTGGCAGCGGCAAAAGCGGCGACCATGACCAGCGGTGTCAGGGCGTAGTTGTGATAAGCGAGCGCTCGCTGTTCGCGCCGCAGCTCATTGGGTAGAAAGCCGTCACGATTCACTTGTGTGGCAGCGATGCGGAAGCGATCCACCGCCCAGTCGAACAGATCGTGGCGGTCGAGCGCCGTGGCGCTGGCCATCACCGCCCACGCAGCCCAATAAGAGTGGTTGTTTACCCGTTCAAGCGGCAAATCGCTCCAGTCGCTAACGGTCTGTTCGGCAAGGCGCGCAAGCCAGGCTTCGATGCGTTGCGCCTGCTGCGGATAAGCTGCAAGCGGCTTTGAGGCACTGAATTTCAAACTCACCCAGGCGGAAGCCAGACTCCCGAGCGCCCACTTGCGCATCGACTTGCCTGTGTGATTAAAGTCAGCAGACATCAGCGCGTCCGCCTGCGCCCAAGTATCCAGCCACGCTACAGCGCAATCCAGATCCTGCAGCGTGCCTTTGCGCAGAGTCGTTGTCGCATATTTGACCACGCCACGCTCCATCTCCCGGATATTGCGGGTTTTGTCGCGGTAATCTGCTTCTGCTTCAGGGTTGAGAGTTGCCCGAGCACGATCCGAGCCTTCGTAGCGACTACGGAAATGGAGCGCCCCAGTGTGCGGTGTCGGCGCGACATGAGAACAAGTTTTCACGTCCTGCTGCACCCGTGCGGGCACAACAGGCGCGTAATAACCGGGCGGTGGCACCAATGCAGCAGACGAAACCGAGGAGGCAGGCGACACCGGGCCGACCGGGGTACAAGCGCAAAGCGCCACAACAAAGGCAAGAGAGGGGGTGACAAGCGCGTACTTCATCGCCTTATTCCGGTTTAGCCGCCGTGCGCCGACACACGCGCACTTCAAGCTCTTGTGGTGTGCCATCCTCCTCTGTGCCTTCCAGCTCCACTCCCAACAGCACCATATCGCTCCAGTTACCCTCCGCACGCATGTCAAAAACGAAGCGGCCATTAGTAGCAACGCGATTGGTTTTATCAAGTCTCAGCACCTCCCGACTACCGTTCATATACAAAAAATCAGCCCGAAGCGTTTTAACCTCAGCGTCGGTAAAACGGATGTCGATGCGTGCGTCGCGGTTGGCGAGCATTTTGGCGTCGCTGTTCACCAACACCATTTGCTTGCCGGATCCAAGACGAGCTTTGCTCGAAATCTCTATCTGCTTGCCCTCGCAACCATCATCAAGCAGCGCGAAAAGCTGTCGATAGATGCTATCCTGATCCAGACGATAATTGGCTGAAAACTCCCAAATCAGAATCTTGGGCGGACTATTTTGAAACTCCTCGCTCCCAAGATACTCGATCATGCCGCCTTCCAGCCCACCTTCAGGGTAAGCAAAAATGAGGATATCGGTATCCAGATATTCCAGCAGAAAGCCCGGAAAATTATAGACTGCCCCACTGTGGCTGGTGCCTACCAACACGATGTTTGGAATACCGATATCGCTGAACAAATCTTCGTTGCGAACCTCCTCCGGTTCCGTGACGAAACGGTCAACATATTCAATGGAGTTACCGCTGTTTCCACACAACTGCGCCGCGGCAAGACCCAAAACACCCTTATTACCCTGGCTGTTGCGACCGACTATTTTGCTGGTAAATGCACGACGCGGGATATCTGCAAAAACTGGCAAACTCCGTATCGTCTCCGCGACGACCTTCGCCGTTCGTTGGGCACCGTAGGGCGTCCAGTGCGGGTCGGCACGGAAGTAAAAGGCGTGTTCCTCGTGCTCGTCGACCAGCCGCGATAAATCGGGTGCATGAAAACCAATCTGTTCAAAACGTTTGAGCGCTGTCCTGTAGTTGGCAAGCGCGAGATCAAAATTGAAACTGGCGCTTGCTTCCGGGGTAAGTTTGTCACGATGCACAAGGCCACGGGTCGGCTGATAAACTACCACCAACTCGATGCCACGGCGAGCAAAAGCCTCGCGCAGCTTTTTCAGATAGGGGCGACCGGCATCAACGTAATCGAAATCCGTTCGCAAATCCAGCAGGGTACGGAACAACCAATCGCCTTTGCCCTGCACCAGCATCCGGGAATTTTTCAGGAAACTGGTGTTATACCGGCTGATGTCTTGCACTTCCGGGCACAGCTTGCAACAAGATTCGGCTTCATAGACTGGTGCAGACAGTTCGACCGCAGACACCTGCGTCGCGAAGCTGGTGATGAGTATGGCAAGCACTGCCGGGGTAAGCAAATGGTGGAACGTCATCGTTGTCTTCCTCAATCCCGTGCTGCGGGCAGATTGCCCCGCGGTGCAATCCGTACCGCCTTGCGTTGTCGCACCAGCAGGTCGAGAATTTCTTCCTGGCGCTCGCCAAGCACCCCACCAAGACTGATGCCGGATGATTTTTTCGGCTGCAGCATTTCGACCCGATGCAACACCACAGAATCAGCCGAGCGAATGGACAGCGGGCCGGAGCCATTACTCACAAGCTGGCCTCCCACTACGGTTATCGAGAGCTTTTGCTCGTAGGGATCCAGTTCGAGGTCACGCATCTCACCAGCGGACAAATCCTGAATCTGCGCGAACACGCCACTCAGGCCGTTACCAACGATGTTGTTTTCGTACAGGCGAACGTTCTCACTATTACGCACGTAAATCCCTTGTGTGGCGTTATTGACGACGCGGTTTCCCCACAACAGATTGTGGCCACTCTCGTAGAGGGCAATGCCATTCGCGTGGTTTTCCCGCACCTCGTTATAGGCCACAACATTGTTGATGCTGGCACGGTCAAGCATGATGCCGGAGAGCTTATTGTCGTAGCTCAGGTTATTGAAGATAAAACTGTCGTTTACCTCGCGCGAGACGATAATTCCATGTTTTTTCTTCGTCCCGTGAGCGGTGTTGCCGGCAATGATGAGGCCATGCGAACGGTCGTGTGGATCGACACCGTAGACGATGTTGTCGCGGTAAGTATTGCCCTTGATGACGAAGTCACGCGCCTCGTAGCAATAAAAGCCATACCACATATCGACAAATTCAGAGTCGATGATCCAGCCGCCAGGTTCCTCACGCGCCATCTTCTTCATCTGTCCCGGTGGATATTGAGAAATGCTGATGCCGTAGGATTTTGCTTTGTCGTAGCCGAAGCTGCTGATGCTGCTGTTGGCGATATAGGTTTCCGACCCTCCCCATGAGATCAGGAAAGGGCGGAATTCGCTCGACTTCCGGAAACGCGCCGGGCCGTTGTCGGCCTCGCGCCACGCCGTAACCTTGGTGCCGACAACGAACAGCTTGCCGTCATTGACCAGAAAAGCACCGCCTTCCTGTGACAGACGCAGCTCGCGGGTCTTCGCGTCAATGTGCAGGGTCGCGCCCTGAATCACCACGATGGGCAGGCGCGCCAGGTAGATGCCCGGCTCCACTTCGCGCAGGTGTTGGGGCAGCTGACGGGCAAGATCGGCCAGGTTGATATAGCCCCCGGTGATGAAAATGGCCTGCGGTATACCGTGCTGCCGACGTACCCACTCGGCCATGTTGTTGTCGCTACCGATGAACTGCTCCATGGCATCCTGTCCGTGTATCCCGTGTACCGCGACGACAGCGGGTTTGTCACGGCGGATTTTTGCTTCGATGGCGGCGCGGGTATAACCGGAGAGATCGGGCAGGCGTGGCTCGGCCAGATCCAGCGTTTCTGCTGCGATACTGGTGACGGTATAGGTGTTCGTCTCCCCCGATACATTGGCGCCGGGCGGGGCGGCAACAACTGTACCCGACAGCGCGACGAGCAGCGCCCGGAATAAAAAATGCTTCATTACACGGTTCTCCATCTCAGAAACGCCACATCACATCGACCGTGGTGCGGTACATCGTCGAATCGACCTCACGACCGTAAGCATGACCGGGCCAGAATACGCCGCCGCGCAAACGCACTACCGCTGAAGGCTCATCGAAAGCCTGGCTGATTGCAGCCGGCAACAGACCATTCCTGAAATAACGACTGAGCACGAAGTCAAATTCCTGCCCCACATCCTTGTCATTATTGGTCATGGCGGCAGAGATGGCGCTACCGCCGATCACCTGGTCGCCATCAGCACGCTGAAAACGATGCCAGATGGCGTTTATGTCGTATTCATCACGCACCTGCCAGGAGGCAAACGCACTTACCACGCGCAGATTGGCAAGTTCCCCACGAAACGCCTCACCCAGACGATGCGGGCGCGCACGGGTCCCCGTGAACGCGGAGCGATTGCTCTCCAGCCCGGTCTGCTGAAAATCGTTGTTACCGTGCGCATAGGCGATACCCACCTGCCCCGCCGCGTTGAAGCGCCAGCGCAGACCGAGGTCGACACCCCAGCCGGCGTCGACATCATCGTCACGCTTGCCGGTGGCGATGCGGTGGTCACCAACCGTGGCCGTCGTCAGGCGGTCACGCTCGCCCCCTGACCAGAAAGCGCTCGTCCAGTAATTGAGCGCAGCGTCGTTACGTGGGGTAAAGGCTTCGCTACTGGCATGCACGCCGAACCAGAAGAGTTTGCCGACCCGGGTTTTGTCGAGCGTGTCTACGGTTTCGCCGGGACGCTTGAGCTTGTCGTGGTCGCGGCGGTGATGGAAATTGAAGCCGAGCCAATGCCCAGGCCGCCACTGCCGGGAGATATCGCCAAACACATGCAGGCGATCCTTGTCTTCTGCGGCCAGATCATGGATATCGCTGCGGTATTCGCTGAAACGCTCTGCCACGCCGAGGTGAGCACGCAGCAAGGTGGTATCGAAATTCCACGCCAGCGCCTCGATGCTGGTGTCACGCCACAGACCGCTGCCGTCATCACGCAGGCGCTGGCGACCCAGACGCAGCGCCTCGCCGGGATAGGCGGAAAGACCGCTGTAACCGACCCAGAGTTCGCGCAACGCCAGATAATTTCGTTTCGCTGTGCGCGAATCGCTGCGGCGGGTTTCGTCCTGGAAATCCACTGACGGCAAGGCACCATCAGTCGCGCTCACGGCCTGCGCCATCACAAAGCCGCTCCATGCCCCGCTCCCGAAATAGACCCAGGGGCGCAAATCCAGACTCAGGCCATGAATGTCGCCCCCCTTGCGGGTGCCCAGATCGCGATCATCCTCGGCACGGGCGCTCACATTGACGTCCACACCAAAACGGTTGCCAACCCACTCTGCCGCCCAGGCAGGGGACACGCACAACAGGAAGAGGACGAGGCAGAAATAGCGTTGTTTCATGAGTATCCTGAACAGCGAAATGGCTCAATGGGATTGCAGGGTGGCGGCGCGCATGAGCGCGCCTGGCGTGGCAGCGCGGTAGTCGCGTTCGGCACGCAATACGCGCCCGGCTTCGACCCGCTGTTCCGGCGTGAGTAGCGTGTCAAGCAGGGCGGCGAATTCGGCATCCTCGGGGCGGGCGCTACGCACAGCGAGTTGAGCGAACACCCAGGCATTAACCGGATTGGGCAGGACGCCCCTGCTGCGGTTGAACATGTGTGCCAGCGTCAGATCGGCTTTGGCATCGCCGCTGCGTGCGGCGGCAAGCAGGTGGCGCAGGGCTTTGTCTGGATACACCCGTCCCAGAAAACCCTGCCAGTAAATGCGCCCAAGAAGGAAATCAGCACTCGCCTCTCCCCCTGCGGAGGCCGCGAGCAGATGGCGCTCAGCCTGAAAGGGATCGCATATCACCCGCTTGCCTTCGAGGTAAAGCCTGCCAGACAATAATTCGGCCCGAGCCAGATCGGCAGTGCGCCCTTTGTCCAGATAACCCACTAACTGTTCAGCGCTGCCCTGTCCAGGATTGTCGTACACGAGTCGTGCCAAACTCACCCAGAGTACCGGGTATTCCGCTGCGAGGGGTTCCAATAGCGCCCGGGCAGCGTCGACATTCGGAGTGCCGAGTTCCGGGTTGCACAGAACGCGGGCCACCGCTTCGGCACGCTGTGGCGAGACACGCCCTGCGCGCACAGCCTGCCCCAAACGTTCGAGCAAGGCTTGCTGCTTATCAACCTGTTGCCCCTGGCGGTAAATGACAGCCAGATCAACATAGCAGGAGTCGTTATCCACCAGTGCCGCCGTGCAGATGCGCTCGATCTCGTCCCGGTGCTCGACCTGACTGTTCTCGCTGCGGTAGAGGAATACTTGCGCCAGCTCCGCTTGTGGCCGGTTTTCGGCGCGCCATTGCGTGATACGTTGCCGGATATCAAGCGTTGGAAAGCGCTGCGGATGTTCCAGATAGAGCCTGGTCAAGGGCAGCAAGACAGCCTCGCCGTCGGCATTAGCCTGCTCAAGCAGCTCACTCGCCTCATGCAGATCGGCAGCACTGGCATCAGGAGAGCCGGCCAGCAGCCGCCCCAGACGGGCGGCAATACGCGGCAACTGCCCGGCGAGTTGGCGATAAATCGCCTTGGCTTCCTGTATTTTCGCGGGGTCACCGCTGTTCACGTACAGGTCGGCAAGGCCGAGACGTGCCTCGACATAACCCAGATCAGCAAGCTGGCGGAAATTGCGTTCGGCGGTGTCGAGATCACCACGCTGGTACGCTTCTCGCCCCAGGCGTTGATCTGGCAGACCGGTGCAGCCCGCCAGCAGCAAGACCACAGCGAGGCAGCATGGCAGAGAGGAGGATTGCAGAACAGCCATGTTTTTCAGAACCAGCGCCTGACATCGACTTGCACAACACGCCCCGCATGCGCGCCCGTCAAGGGTGCATCGGGCCGGATGTGCACACGCAGTTCGCTGGAGAGTCCTTTTTCGTCCATCAGGGAGTTGCTCACGATGTGACCGGGCAACCACTGGTCTTCACCCGCGACACGGAAATTAACCGCCGTACCCGGCTGCACCGCCGTGAACTTTTTGTAGGGGAAACGGGCCTCGATACCAGCCTGGGCGTCACGTGGCGCCAGCTCGAACACCACATCGCCCTTCCCGGCATATTGACCATCGGCAACCACCTGACGCACCAGGCCGCAATCGCAAGGGCTGGTCAGAGTGCCCTTGATCTGCGTCGTGGACAGCTCCGTGACCCTTGCCGGAGCCAGATCGCTTTCCTGCAGGGAACCTTTGAGCAGATCCAGTACTGAAGCGTTAAAGGTAGCGATGGGTGCGCCCTTGCGCACAATGCCGTCTTCGCCGATCAGGCTCTGTATCGTTCCGTCGCGCGGGATGGCCACTTGCACGGAAGGGTAAACGACAATCGCCGAGACGGCGCTGCTGATGAAATACACCTGATAAAGCGCGTTCCCGGCAAAAGCAAAGGCCGCAAGGCCCACCACCAGCACACCAAGACTGACTGCCACCGCACGCAAACGCGCCAGCGGGCTGATGTGGCCTGCGGAATCGTCCCGCCTCGGTTTGGTGAAATTATCCCGTTGCAAGGTCGTAAGCAGTTCACCGGCGCTGATCAGATCGCCGGACAGGTGTGCAGTGATGAGCTGACGCAAAGTGGAAATCTCCCGCGTGCCAAGGTTGTGAAACTGACAACCAACCCGACCATCACTACCGCCCAGCTTGCGCACCTGGAATTCCACCTTCACGCTCAGGGAGAGTTTGTCGATGGCAAATATCAGAACGCCAGGGTAGTGATCTCCGGCTTTTATCAACACATTCGCCGCGTTGAACGAAAAACCGCTGGCAGAAAGATCCACGAGTGGCAGCGTAATTGCCCTACCGCCCGGCCCGTCGAAGCTGATCTCCGCAGGAATCCTGATCCGGGCATGCTGGCGTTGGGTTTCCGATTCGTGCAGGACGTTGAGGTTTGGATTTTGTGGGGTATTCATTGTTGTGTGGGACGTGAGTAATTAAACGATGAGCAACAACGTGGCGATGAACACGCACACGGCCGAAAAAGTCATGACACGAGACGACCAGGTATTGAACCAGCGCTGAAAACCGGCCAGATCGCGCATCAGCCGGGTTGGCTGGCGAGTCCAGGACTGACGATCGAGGCGGAAAAAGACATAAATCTTCATGACCGCGCCGACGATCTGGTTGTAATAGAGAATCAGCGGGTAAGCCGGGCCAACGGGATGTCCCGTGACCACCAGCAGCAAACTCAGGCCCAACCGGGTTATGCCGATCCACAGCAGATAGATCAACAGAAAGATCACGCCGTATTTGAGGCTGGCGATGATCGCCACAGTGAGCCCGAGCAAGCAGGTCCACATCGACACTCGTTGATCGAACAACACCAGACGGGCGAAAAAACCAAGTCGCCCCCTACCAAGACGAAGCGCACGCGAGTTTTGCCGTAGATTGTTGCCGTACCAGCGAAACATCAACTTGCGACTGGCTCTGAAAAAGTTCTTGTCCGGCGGATGTTCAACAGTGAGGATTGCCGCGTCAGGCACGTAAAAGGTGTCGTAGCCCAGCCGCATCAAACTGTACCAACTGGATTTATCGTCACCGGTCAGAAAACGGAAACGCCCCAGACGCCAGTGCTCCAGATGATCGCTTTCCACATCGGAAATGAACTGGGGGTTGGTCACGACATCGGCACGAAATACCGACATGCGTCCGGTCATGGTCAGCACACGTTTGGAGAGCGCCATTGAGCACATGTTCAAATGGCGCTGGGCAAAACGCAGCTTATGCCATTCACTCATGATGTAACCGCCGCGTACCTCGCAAAATTCGTTGGTGGTCAAACCGCCAACATTGGGAAACAGCTTGAACCAGGGCACCGTGCGTTTGATGACTCCGGGAGCCAGAATGCTATCGCCGTCGATAACCGCTACCACGGCGTTCTCATCCGGCAAACGCCGGGAGATGGCCCTGAAACCACTCGCGAGACCATCACGTTTGCCAGTACCGGCGATACGCACAAAAATCAAGGAAATACGCTCAGGCGGTGCGTATTTTTCCCACAGCGCCTTGATCAGTTGTTCATCGGAGCGCTCAACGATTGAACAAACCACGGTGGCCGGATAGCCGCAGGCGATGGCATCCTCAATCACCGAACGGTAGACCATCGCCGTAGTCAGTGCGTCGATACGAAAGCTCGTGACCATCAGGAAAACATGAGACGGATCAGTCGCCGCCCCCAGCTTGCGCAGTTTGCGCCGATAGTAGGGATAAACGAGATAAAGAAAGAAAATACCCCGCAAAAAATGCAGAGCACCCATCGAATAGCGCCAGATGCCCACCACCCCAAGCAGCAGCAGAAAGTTCTTCGACTCGGGATCAAATACCGTGTCTGGTAACGCCAAGGCAATCAGCATCAGCAGGCTGGCATACAACAGCCAACCTGTAGCATCCACGGTTATTTTCAACACCCTGCTCATTGTCATGTGCACCTTTTACCAGCAGATGCCTTCACAACCATCACCGCTGCCATGCGACATGAATCCAACCAGGTCAATGATTGTCTTGCCCGCAGGAGGATTATCGGCCAGAGAACGGAACCGCTCGTCGCCGTTGCCGAGGATGATCACATCTGAACGTTCCACCACCCGCTTGAGATCGCTGTCGAGCAACGATGCGACGTGGGGAATTTTCGCTTCGATGTATTCCTTGTTGGCGCCGAGAATCCGCGCATACTCGACGTTATCGTCATAGATGGAGAGATCGTAGCCCTTGCCGATGAGCAGCTCGGCCAGATCTACTTGCGGACTTTCACGCAGGTCGTCGGTGCCCGCCTTGAACGACAGGCCCAGAAGGCCGATCTTGCGTTTTTCGTGGTGAGTGATGAGGTTGAAAGCGTGGCGAATCTGGGCAGCGTTGCTGCGCATCAATGAACCGATCAGGGGTGCATCGACATCCAGGCTGGTGGCACGGTAATTGAGTGCGCGAACGTCCTTGGGCAGGCAGGAGCCGCCGAAGGCAAACCCCGGGCGCATGTAGTAGCTCGATAGATTGAGCTTGGTGTCCTGGCAAACCACCTGCATCACTTCACGACCATCCACGCCAGCGGCCTTGGCGATATTGCCGATTTCGTTGGCAAACGTGACCTTGGTCGCGTGCCATACATTACAGGTGTATTTGATCATCTCCGCCACTTCAATGCTTTTTCGCACAATAGGGGCATCGAGTTCTTCGTAAATCGCCTGCAACACATCGCCGGATCGCTTATCCAGTTCGCCAATCACCGTCATCGGCGGATAATCGTAATCCTTGATCGCAGTGCTTTCACGGAGAAATTCAGGATTGACGGCTACCCCGAAATCAACGCCAGCACGCTTGCCCGAACTCGCTTCGAGTATCGGGATCACCACGTTTTTCACCGTACCCGGCAATACTGTGCTGCGCACCACCACGGTGTGGTATTCGGCTTTGTTGCGCAGAGCGGAACCGATCTCACGGCAAACCGACTCGATGTAGCGCACATCCAGATCGCCGTTTTTCTTGCTTGGCGTACCCACGCAGATAAAGGAAACCTCACTGCTGGCAACCGCATCGGCGACATCGGTGGTACCGCGCAGGCGACCGACCCGCAAACCTTCGCGCAAGAGTTCTTCCAAACCAGGCTCGACGATAGGCGATTTGCCCTGAGCAACCAGATCTATCTTGACTGCGGAAACATCAACGCCCGTAACATAATGGCCACGAACGGAAAGACAACCAGCGCATACAGCGCCGACATAACCTAAACCGAATATTGCTATATGCTTATGTGCTCTGCTCTGCTCTGCTCTGCTCTGCTCTGCTCTGCTCTGCTCTGCTCTGCTCTGCTCTGCTCTGCTCTGCTCTGCTCTGCTCTGCTCTGCTCTGCTCTGCTCTGCTCTGCTCTGCTCTGCTCTGCTCTG
>BNUB01000043.1 GCA_025997045.1 Betaproteobacteria bacterium | reverse complement strand
CCCCGGCGATTCCAGAGGTTTGAACCTGACTGACCACGATGTGCTGATTGGCTCGGACGCGGTGCATCCGGGGCAAATCTGGCGCAGCCAGAAGAGCCGCTATTCGACCAATGAGGCGCTGGTCAATGCCACCGAGCTGACCGGCGCGTTGGAGACCGGCAGCATCAGGCACAGCGTTGCGGTCGGGATGGAATTCAGTTCCGCCGAGGTCAACAGCCGGGGCTACAACGTGGTTGGTTTTTCCGCCGCCGACCTCTTTCATCCCGACGCCGACGACCCGTGGACGGGCAGCGTGACGCGGGCTACGGCGGGCACCAAAATCAAGACCAGAACGCAGGGCATCTACGCTTTTGATGCGCTGAGCCTGAACCCGCAATGGCAGCTTAATCTGGGCCTGCGTTGGGATCGTTTCGACACCAAACAGACGCCTTATACCACCAACGGCACGGCGCCGAATGCGGCCAATTACCTGAAAAGCGACGCGACTTTCCTGAGCTATCAGGCGGGCGTGGTATTCAAGCCGACGGAAAACGGCAGTGTCTATCTGAATTACGCGACTTCCGCCAATCCGTCGGGGATCAGCACGGGCGACGGCACGGACTCCATTTCCGCCACCAACAAGGATCTCGACCCCGAAGAAACACGCAGCATCGAGCTGGGCACCAAGTGGAATGTGTTGAGTGATCGTCTGTCACTCTCTGCGGCGGTGTTCGACATGAAAAAGACCAATGCCAAAGTGACGGTCGCCACCAATGTCATGGATACGGTCGGCACGCAGCGCATCAAGGGGCTTGAGCTGGGCGTGGCGGGCAAGCTGACCGACAAGTGGCAGGTCTTCGGCGGCTATACGTATCTGGACAGTGAGTTGAGCGATCCGGGGCCGCTGTCGGCGGACAAGGGCAATCGCTTCCCGAACACGCCGAAGGACAGCTTCAGCCTGTGGTCGACTTACGAGCTGCTGCCCAGGCTCTTCGTCGGTGGCGGGGCCAATTACATGTCCAAAGTCTATGGCAACACCGCCAACACCAAATGGGTGCCCGCTTACTGGCGCTTCGATGCGATGGTCAGTCTCGATGTCACGAAAAACGTGAGTCTGCGGCTGAACATCCAGAACCTGACCGACAAAACCTATTACGACCGCGCCTATGCCACGCACATGGTATCGGTCGCGCCGGGGCGTCAGGCGACGCTGACGGCCAATTTGAAGTTCTGACTTTTTGACCACGACGCGGGGGCGGAAGATTTTCCGCTCCTGCACGGTTTGACCGCGAGACCCTTCATCATGATGCTACATGTCCCGGAAGTCCTCACCCCCGCCGAGCTTGCCGAGTGCCGCCAATTGCTGGCGTCCGCGCAATGGCAAGACGGCCTGGCAACCGCCGGCACGCAGGCGGCCTGTGTCAAACGCAACCGCCAGTTGCCCGAAAACACCCCGACAATTGCACGCCTGCGCGAAATCGTGACCGCCGCGCTGGTGCGTAATCCGTTGTTCTTTTCCGCCGCCTTGCCCAATCGCATCTTGCCGCCTTACTTCAACCGCTACGAAGGTGGCGAGCACTACGGCAACCATGTCGACAACGCCATCCGTCGCGCCTGGGGCTCGCCGCTCAACTACCGCACCGATGTGTCGACCACGCTCTTTTTCACCGACCCGGATGATTACGAAGGCGGCGAGTTGATCGTCGAAGATGCTTACGGCACCCACGAAGCCCGCCTGCCTGCCGGGGATGCCATCGTCTACCCCTCCACCACCTTGCATCACGTCGAGCCGGTAACGGCCGGGGCGCGCGTCTGTTCCTTCCTGTGGACGCAGAGCATGGTGCGCGACGACTGGAAGCGGCACATGCTGTTCGACCTCGACACCAACATCCAGCTATTGCGTGCCAATCTTGGCGACACGGCAGAAACGGTGGCGCTGACCAGCCATTATCACAACCTGCTGCGGCTGTGGGCGGAGACCTGAAACCGACCATGAACCCCGCCTTGAACCACATCCCGCCGGGCATCTTCTGCGCGCAGGACTACGAACGCCTCGCCGCCGATTTCATCCCGCATCCCGCCCTCTTGTACATCGCGGGCGGCAGCGCCCGTGAAACCACGCTGCGCGCCAATCTCGACGCCTTTGAGAACCCGTGCATCCGCCCGCGTCTGCTGCGCGATGTCAGCGCCGGGCACACCCGCCTGAGCCTCTTCGGGCGTGCATTGCTTCACCCGGTGCTGCTCGCGCCGGTCGCCTTCCAGACGCTCGCGCATCCCCTGGGCGAGACCGAAACCGCCCGCGCTGCCGCCGCCATGGACACCGTGATGACCTGTAGCACCCTGTCGTCCCGCACGCTCGAAGACGTCGCCCGCGCGGCGGGTACGGAGAAGTGGTTCCAGCTCTATTTCCAGCCCGCCCGAGCCGTCACGCTCGACCTGATCCACCGTGCGGAAGCAGCAGGCTACACGGCCCTCGTCGTCACCCTGGACGCCTCCATCCGCAGCCCCGGCCTCGCCTCGCTGCGCGCCGGTTTCCAGATGCCGGACGACGCACAAGCCGCCAATCTTGTCGGCTATCCGGCGGCAAAGCCGGTGCAGCGCGAAACACTCACCGCTGAGCAGAGCGCGATTTTCCAGGGCGGCATGGCGCACGCCCCGCATTGGGACGACCTCGCCTGGGTGCTCGCCAACACCCGGTTGCCCGTGCTCGTCAAGGGCGTGCTGCGGGCGGACGATGCCCTCGCGCTTGCCCGCATGGGCGTGACCGCGCTGGTGGTCTCAAACCACGGTGGTCGCACGCTCGATGGCGCACCCGCCAGCCTCGCCGTGCTGCCGGAAATCCGTGCGGCGGTCGGGGAGGATTACCCCTTGCTGCTCGATAGTGGCATCCGCTCCGGCGCCGACATCTTCCGGGCGCTCGCGCTGGGGGCGGATGCGGTGATGATCGGGCGGCTGCAAGTGTATGCGTTGAGCGTCGCCGGTGCGCTCGGTGTCGCCCACATGCTCAAGCTGCTGCGCGAAGAACTCGAGCTGTGCATGGCGCAGGCTGGTTGCGCGACATTGGCGGAGATTAGGGAGATATCAATACGGTGGCGCGAGGCGGCGAAAGCCGTGCCATAGTACGACCAACAGAAAAAACAGATTGCGCGGAATACTGAGCGGCCAGAAGTACCGAACCCGTCCCGGCGCTTGCCCGGTTTGTACAAGCTGGCATAATCGCCCGGCGACTTTTTGCAGGATTGCCACGTTGATCGGGGCATCGAAAATACCGGCTACCCAGCTTTGCGGTATTCCGCCTGCGCCAAAACCTGCTCCGGCGAGCGCGCCTGCAATGGCGCCAACGGTATCCGTATCGCCACCACATTCGATAACGGATTCCAGCGTGGCCTGAAAATCGCCAAAGTGCCGATACCATGCGTAAATCGCTATTGGCGCCGTATGATACACATAGCCGCTGACGCCTTTTTGTAAACCCAGCCGATCAGCAAAGTCGATGACGGAAATATTGTCCTGCCAGGCCAGCCGCATTTGTTCGACCAACTCGCGCCATGCGGCATCGGAGGGTATATTTTCACCAATTATCTGGATAACTTCATTGAGCGGCGGCAATTGCGGCGCCTGGACAACATCGCGTTGAACCAACATTGCTGCAATATTTGCCACCGCCAATGCGCCGATCAGGGCTTTGGGGTCGGTATGCGTCAGGCGCGTCGAGGCGGTAACAAAGGTGGTGCGTCTTTGGGCGTCGGCAAACACACCGCCGAAAATCGCGGCGCGCATCGCTGCACCGTTACCTGCGGAAAATACGCCGCTGCATTGCGGCGAAAAACCACACCAGAGCTTGAGGCAGGCTTTCGCTGTTGCCATGCCTACCCCTGGCGGAAGCCGCACCAACCACCACCGCAACTGCCACGCCAGTTTTTTCGCAAACCGCCTGGCATCGTCCGTTTCGTCGAGCAAGGCTTGCGCCACCATGAACGTATGTTCGGTATCATCGCTCACCATTCCCCGTCCAAACAGCAGGCGGTGGCGCAAATTCCCCGGCAACAAACGCTTTGCCCGCCGCCGCGAAATCTCTTCATACGGCAAGCCAATGGCATCGCCAACGGCGGTACCGATTAAAATCCCGGCGATGCGATCCTGGAGCATGGTGGAGTTCATTACAAAAGTCGCCCGATACGCTCCGTGAGCGTCGGCAAATCCACGTAACCCGAAGCGAGGATTTCGGCTTTTTCGTCCTTGATGAACGCAAAACCCGGAAAACCACGCACCCCCCAACTGCGATTCAGATGAAAATCGGCCACGGCTTTTTCTTCGCTTTGCGCCGAATTGAAGCCTGCGCTGAAGGCGGTAAAGTCAATTCCGGTTTGCGTACAGGGTTCGCGGTAAAAGTCGATTTGCCCCGGATCTTCGTTTTCCACGTAAAACCGCCTTTGCACGGCGGCGAAAAACTGGTGCAGGGTGTGGCTGTTATCGTCACGAGCGTCCAGCAGATCGCAGTACACCAGCCCTACAAGGCGCCGACCACCGGCGACACCGCCCAGCACCACGAGCACAGCGGGTCGCCAATATAAGCAATTTTTACGCCGGGTTGATACGTAGCAGGCGCCTGACCCACAGATTCGATGTACGGTATTTGGCATACACCGGTTTCGGCGTCGCAGGCGAGCTTGTTTTGCATATCCGGGATATCCGTGAGTAAGGCCGTGAATTGTAGTCCGGCACGCAACTAAAGTGACCCCCGTTTTTTACCCCGCGTAAGCAAAAAACTCCCGATAGCCGCGCATCTCGTCGAGGCGCTCGACGAGCAGTTGAAAGTCGGCGTCGTTGTCGATCGGGTTGAGCACTTCGGCGTCGACGACGAAGAGCGGGGCGGTTTCGTACTGGAAGAAGAAGCTGGAATAGCGCTGGGCGACCCGTTCGACGTAGCTCTCGGTGATGCGGCGTTCGACATCGGCGCCGCGTTTGCGGATGCGTTCGATCAGGGTGGCGACGGGAGCCTGGAGGTAGATGACGAGGTCGGGAACGGGTGGGGCGACGGGTTTGACCATCTCGAAAACGCGCTCGTAGAGGGTGTTTTCGTCTTCGGTGAGGTTGATGCGGGCAAACAGCGGGTCGCGCTCGAGCAGGAAGTCAGAGACGATGCGCTGGTTCGGGGCGGGGGCGTTGCGCGGGAGGGCGTTGAGCTGGTCGACGCGCTGGAAGAGAAAGGACAGTTGGGTGGGGAGCGCCCAGCGTTCGGTGTTTTGATAAAAGTGGGGCAGAAAGGGGTTGTTCTGCGGTTGCTCGAAGAGCTGCGTGGCGTCCAGGTGTTCGGACAGGCGTTGCGCGAGGGAGGTTTTGCCCGCACCAATCGGGCCTTCAACGACGATGTAACGAGCCTTGTCGAGCATCGGCTTACCTTGTGTGGGGGAGATGAGGCAGACATCCGTGAGCGATTTTGTCGATGCTAACAAAAAAGCCGCTCTGAGAGGGAATTGGCGAACTCGGGTGCGCTCTGCGGCGGGGCGATGCCGGGGCCGTGCTGGAACTCGATGCCGAGGGCGAGGAGGAAATCGCGCTGTGCTTCGTCCTTCACGCCCTTGGCGATGACCCGGATGCCCAGGGGCGCGGCGAAGCCGACGATGGCTTCAAGCTGTGCCGTGCCGGCTTTGTCAATGCCGACCTGGGTGGTGAGCGCGGGGGCGAGTTTGAGGGTTTCGAGCCGATAGTTGGTGAAATAGGACAGGGGCAGCAGGTCGTGGGCGTAGTTGTCGATGGCAAGGCGGACGCTGAGTGCGCTCAGGGCTTGCAGCGCCGGGCCGATGAGCGCCTCGGGTTGCACCAGCGCCTGGGCGTCGATCGACAGTTCGAGCGCGTGCGGCTCAAGGCGGCTGGCGGCCAGCGCCATGCTGATCTGGGCGGGCAGGGTGGGGCTTTTAAGCTGTTCGGCGCTGAGATTGAGCGAGAGGGCGGGCAGCTGCTCCCCACGTGGCCAGGTAGCGGCGGCGCGGCAGGCGGTGAGGAGCGCCCAGGTGGTGAAATCGTCGGCGCTCACCGTTTCGTCTGCTGCGCTCAGGGCAGCCGCGGCGGCGGGGAGGGAGGCGAAGTATTGCGAGGCCTGCCCGGCAGGCGACCAGTAAAACTGCACTTCGCCGGCGTGGAGGGCGTGGGTGCGAACCTGCCATTGGGGCTGGAACACCAGCGCCAGCGGATAGGCGCGCGGCGGTTGCCAGTTGAGGATGGGCGCGGTGAGCGCGTCCAGCATCGGTACCGGGTCGTAGCCCAGCACGATGGCGTGAATACCGGGGTGCAGGCGCGGGGCGGCGATGTAGGAGAATTCGCGGCGCTGCCCGTCGGGCAGCACCAGCGCCAGTTTGCCGCGGGCTTCGCCCTGTATCAGCAGGCGGGCGCGGGCGTCGAGAAAGGCGGCCTCGTCGGTGAACAGCTCGGCCAGTGGTTGCCCGGCAAGCTGGCGGTAACTGCGCTCCAGCAGGCGACAGGCGGCGCTGTTGACGTCGATGATGCGCTCGTCACTGGTGATGATCAGCCCTTCGGCAATGAGTTCGAGCAGCGCCAGATACACGCCGATCTCCGCGCCTTCGGAGAGATCGGGCACGAAAGGCTCTTCTTGTGAATGCTGGTCGGGGGGCAGGTAGAGGGCTTTCATTGCGGGCAGCATGTCCTGGATTCCACAAGTTACTGGTATCGGCAAAGCGCCTCACATTCATGAGCCGTTTTTTGTTTCAGGCTGAAAATGAGGATGTGCTGCGAAGCATACTCCCTCGCCTGCGCGCTGAATCGCCCGAATAAGCGGGGGGAAGCCGGGGTTATTTTCGTCCCAGACCGCCGAGCAGGACAGCGACCGGGCGCAGGGGACGCTGCGGCGGGTGTGAGGGATGGGTGCTGGCGGCGCTGGCCGTGATCAGCTCGCTGGACGTTGCGGGTATATAGGGCTTGGAAAAATCGAAACCGTCGGCGGCGATGAGCGATTTACCCGCTGATTTGGCGGATTTCCCCGCCGGTTTGCTGCTTTTGCGCGCCGCCGCGCCGCCGCGCTCGCCATCGCTGTGCGCGGCGGCCTCAGTACGGTTTTTGTGGCCGCGACCGTGATGGCCTGCTTCATCAAACTCGGGTTCGGCATCGAAGCCGGGCACGGCTTGCTGCGGAATTTCAAACTTGATCAGTTTCTGGATATCCGCCAGCCAGTGCTTTTCTTCCGCGCACACGAGCGACACCGCGTTGCCCTTGTGCCCGGCGCGCCCGGTGCGACCGATGCGGTGGACGTAATCTTCGGCGGTGTGCGGCAGCTCGAAGTTGATCACGCATGGCAGCTCGTCAATGTCGAGGCCGCGGGCGGCGACATCGGTGGCGACCAGGACGCGCAAGTGGCCGCCCTTGAACGCTTCAAGGGTTTCGGTACGCTGGCTCTGGCTTTTGTCGCCATGAATGGCGTCGGCGGAAATGCCGCTGCGTTCGAGAAAATGCGCCAGCCGTCCGCACACCAGCTTGGTGTCGACAAACACCAGCGCCTGGGTGTCGGGCTGGTGGCGCAGCAGGTGCACGAGCAGGTTGCGCTTCATGCCCGAGGTGACCGGGTGCACGACGTGGGTGATGGTTTCCGACACCGCGTTGCGGCGGGCGACTTCGACCAGTTGCGGATTTTTCAGCATCTGGTCGGCAAGTTTTTTGATCTCTTCGGAGAAGGTCGCGGAGAAAAGCAGGCTCTGCCGTTTGACCGGCAACAGCGCCAGAATGCGCTTGATGTCGGGGATGAAGCCCATGTCGAGCATGCGGTCGGCTTCGTCGAGCACGAGCATTTCGACCTGAGACAGGTTGATCGTCTTCTGCTGCACGTGATCGAGCAGGCGGCCAGGGGTGGCGATGACGATCTCGATGCCGAGGCGCAGCTCCTGAATCTGCGCGTTCATGTCGACGCCGCCATAGATGCAGGTGGCCTTGAGCGGCAGGTGGCGGGCGTAGGTTCTCACCGACTCGAACACCTGCACCGCCAGCTCGCGGGTCGGGGCGAGAATCAGGGCGCGGGTCGGATGGCGGGCGGGCGAAGTGCTGGTGTTGGCGTGGCGGGCGAGCTGCTGCAACAGGGGCAGGGTGAAGCCGGCGGTCTTGCCGGTGCCGGTCTGGGCGCCGCCCATCATGTCGTGCCCCGCGAGCACGACGGGAATCGCCTGCTGCTGGATCGGGGTAGGTTCGGTGTAGCCGGCGTCAGCAACGGCTTGGAGAAGCTCAGGGATGAGGCCGAGGTCGGCGAAGCTCATGGGCGGGTCTTTCGTAAGCTGCCGGAGGCAGCTTGGGCGGGGAAAGCGCGGATTATACACCGCGCGGGAAATGCTGCCGGAAAGCCCCGGAAAACCTTGCTCAACGTTTCAGCGTGAGGTAGGCGGTGACTTCTTCGTGGTCGTGGTAGAGCTGCTTGAGGCGCAGGTCGAACGGCCCCACGGTGGCGAGGCGTTTGCGGATCAGTTCGCGGCACTGTTCAATGGCCTTGAAGCGCTGCTTCATCGGTAATTTCAGATTGAAGATGGCGTGGCGGCAGCGTCCGGTGCCGATCCAGTCGGCGATCAGGGCGGCGATGCGGCCGGGTTGTTCGACCATGTCACACACCAGCCAGTCGACCGGACGTGCGGGGCGCCAGGTGAAGCCGTCGGCGTGCAGGTGTTCGACCATGCCGGTGGCGAGCACGCTGTCGCGCAGGGGGCCGTTGTCGATGGCGGTGACGCGCAGGCCGCGGTAGGCGAGTTGCCAGCTCCAGCCACCGGGGGCGGCGCCGAGATCGACCGCGCGCTGGCCCGGACGCAGCAGGTTTTCGCGTTCGTCGTCGGAGAGCAGGGTCATGAAGGCTTCGGCGAGCTTGAGCGTGGAGCGGCTGGGGGCGTTGCTGGGCATTTTCAGGCGGGCGATGCCCATCGGCCACGGCGAACAGCGTCCGGGAAAGCCGCACGCCAGCCAGGCTTGATTCGGGCCGCTAAAGAGTACGTGGAGTTTGGGCAGGCCCTGACGGCTGGTGCGCAGGCGCCCGGCTTTTTCCAACTCACGGGTCAGCGGGTCGGCGAAGCGGCGACAAAAGCCGGATTGTTGTTTGGCGATGTCGCCGTCGGGCGTTTCCAGCACTACGCCGGAGAAACGCTGCCCGCTCTCGTGGACTGCGGCGACGATGGGGCTGGCGCGGTCGCGTTCGGGCAGATTGTCGAGGCGGCGGAACCAGGGTAACAACTGGCGACCAAAAATGAGTCGGCGCCAGTCGAGCTTGTCCTCGAAGCCGGCGAGCGCGGTGGGTTCACAGGTCTCGAAGACGACGTAGGCGCTACCCGGTTCGGCGCGCACGTATCCGCTCAGGGCGGCGTCGATGGCGAGCTCGTCGATTTCGGCGGCGAGTTCTTTCTCGAAACCGGGGCGGCAGTAGGCAATGAGGCCGTTGACTTCAATGGCGGTGTTCGAGGCAGATGCGGGGAGGGGGGAGGTCATGGCTCAGGGTTTGGCGGGCGGGGGGTGCGAGGTGCTGACCGTGGTGGTTTTGGGCGCTTCCGGGGCGGATTTCGTCTCCGTGGCGGCGGTTGCTGTGGGCGGAATTTCCTGCGGCAGCAGCGAGGGGACATCCTGGATATTGTGTTCGGTCATGTAGTCGTTCATCGACTTCCACCCGGCAAAGATCGAGGCTTTGGGCGATTCGGGATGGAGGAGGTAGCAGTCTTCGAGCGAGCGTCCGGTATGACGGCAGGCGCCGCCGATGGCTTCAGCCTCGGCGGCTTCCCTGGTCGGGTTGGGCAGGTCGAGCAGCTCGGAGAGGGCATCACAGCCGCTCAACAGGGGCAGCGTGGCAGCGAGGAGAATGCAGGCAGTTTTGCGCATGATGAGGGCCGCAGGTGAGGGGGTGAGACATTTAACGACGATGGCAGGCAGAACTTGATCATACGTGGCGGGGAAATTTGAAGGGTTATAATCAGCAAGCGCGTTGTTGTCCAGTCAATACTGGCGGTGACCTCTCATTTTCCGGCTCGTTGTCCGGCTCATTTTCTGGTTTTGACTCCTCCATGTCCCAGTCTTCCTGTTGTTTTGCGTCGCGGCGGTGTCTGTCCGTGCTGTTGGCGCTTGTCGTCGTCCCGACCTCATTGGTCTTTGCTGCGCCCAAGCCGGTGCCGCAGGCCCTGAAGCCGCCACTGAAAATCCAGCAGATTGAACTGTTCCAGCAGTTGCCCGCCGCTCGCGCCGAGACCCTGCGTGGGTTGGTCGAACGCTTTAATGCGCAAAGCCCGAATGCGCAGGTCGTCTTCGTCGACCGGGGCTGGCGCACGCCGAATGTTCCACATCTGCTCATCCTCGATGATGCGGAGGAGGATGCCTTTCTGAGCGGGAAGGCGCGCTACAAGCCGCTGTATGCGTTGATGAAGGAGGCCGGGGCGGCGCTGCAGACCTTGCGTCCGCCCGCGATGATGGAACGTAACCCGCTCGATGGCAAAGGCCAGTTGCTGGCGCTGCCGGTCGGCTTGTCTACGCCGGTGCTCTACCTCAACCGCGATGCCCTGCGGAAGGTCGGGGTGGATCCGGATACGGTCAGGCTGGTGACCTGGGCGGATCTGCAGGCGGCGCTCGGGCAATTGGCCAGCGCGGGGCATGCCTGCCCGTATACCGTGGCCGAGCCGGGGCGGGTGATGGTCGAAAATCTTTCCGCCTGGCACGACCATCCGCTCATCGCGGCGCAGGGGGGAAAGCAGCGCGCGATGTTTAACAGCATGTTGCAGGTCAAACACATCGCGCAGATGGCAAGCTGGGTGCGCGCGACTTACCTGCATATTTTTGCTACGCGCGCTGACGCCGAGGGGCGTTTTGCCCGTGGCGAGTGTGCGGTGATCGCAGCGCCTTCCGATAGTTGGGTGGATTTCCGCCGTCAGGGCGGTTTTGATCTCGGTGTCGTGCATTTGCCACATTACGATGATTTTGCCGGTGCGCCGCAAAACACCTTCGCCGACGGCCCGGCGCTGTGGGTGGCGGCAGGTAAAAAAGCGCCTGAATACAAGGCGGTCGCAAGCTTTGTGCGCTTCTGGCTGGCTGCGGAAAATCAGGTGCGCTGGCAGCGTGAGACCGGCTATCTGCCGCTTAACCGCGCCGGGCTGATGGCTGCGGAAAGTGAGCTGCTCGGCGCCGACCTCGAGAACATCAGGGTGGCGGTGAGCCAGTTGGTGACCAGGCCGGTGACGCGCAATTCCACTGCGGTGGCGCTCAACGGCAGCGGCAAGCTGCGGCGCATTCTTGACGAGGAGCTGGCAGGGGTGTGGGCCGACAGCACAGCGGCCAAAACCGCGCTTGATAACGCGGTTAGCCGGGTTTCGGCGGGCAGATAATATAGTCAGGTGTGCTGTTTACGTTGACGTCCCGCCGGGCCTCCCCCTAACATCCCGCGTTTTCACGAGTACTTGTCTTGTCCGTCCTCCAACTTCTCGCGCCGATTGCCGCCGACATGAAGGCGGTCGATGCCGTTCTCCGTGATCGTCTCCATTCCGATGTCGTGTTGATCCGGCAGGTGGCGGAGTACATCGTCCAGAGCGGCGGCAAACGCCTGCGTCCGGCGCTGGTGCTGCTGGCTGCCGATGCGCTGGGCTATCAGGGCCGCCATCACCACGAGCTGGCCGCAGTCGTCGAGATCATCCATACCTCGACCCTGCTCCATGACGATGTGGTGGATGAATCCGAATTGCGCCGTGGCAACAAGACCGCCAACGCCCTGTTTGGCAATGCCGCGTCGGTTCTGGTGGGCGATTTTCTGTATACGCGCGCCTTCCAGACCATGGTGGCGGTCGACGACATGCGGGTGATGCAGGTGCTGGCAGAGGCGACCAACATCATTGCCGAAGGCGAGGTGTTGCAGTTGCTCAATTGCCACAACCCCGATATCACCGTCGATGACTACCTGCAGGTGATCCGCTTCAAGACCGCCAAGCTCTTCGAGGCCGCTGCCCGTCTGGGCGCCATCGTGGCCAGAGCGGACGCGGACACCGAGCAGCGCCTGGCCGATTTCGGCATGCATCTGGGCACGGCGTTCCAGATCATTGATGACGTGCTCGATTACTCGTCCGATGAGGCGACGACCGGTAAACATCTGGGCGACGATCTCGCCGAAGGCAAGCCGACCTTGCCGCTGATTCACGTCATGCAGCACGGTTCCGCAGCGCAGGCGGCGGTGGTGCGGCAGGCGGTCGAAAGCGGCGGGCGTGCGGATTTTTCTGCGGTGCTGGCAGCCATCCAGGCCACCGGGGCGCTGGTTGCGGCCCGCGAGCACGCACGGGGCGAAGCCAAACGGGCAGGTGAAGCGGTAACGAAACTTCCCCCTTCCGTTTTCAAAGATGCTTTGCTACAATTGTCAGACTTTGCTGTCGTCAGAGATCATTAGCTGTTTTGTTTAGCTGGTTTCATGGTAAAAGCGGTGGCAGAAACGGTTGTAAGCGCGTTGTAAAAACGGGGAATAGCTCAGCCTGGTAGAGCACTGCGTTCGGGACGCAGGGGCCGGAGGTTCGAATCCTCTTTCCCCGACCAAATTCCCGCGAAAGCCGCTCCTTGCGAGTGGCTTTTTGTCGTGGACTTACGGGTCGTGCCGGGCTTCTTATAACCCGGTTACGATTTAGTCAATATGCTTATTTTGTCCGGACTGAATATAAAGCGCACAAATAATTGTTTAGCGCTCGTGCCGGTGCGTTGCATAGTTACGCACATTTCAAGCAAAGGTATGTGTTTTTATGAGCATTCAATCCATCAACGTGCGCAATCAGTTTCGCGGCAAGGTCAAGGAGATCATTACCGGCCCGGTGGTCTCGGAGATTGATGTCGAAACGCCGCATGGGATCGTGACTTCGGTCATTACGACCCGCTCGGTGCAGGAGCTGGGCTTGCAGCTTGGCAGTGAGGTGATTGCGCTGGTCAAATCCACCGAAGTGGCGATCGCCAAACTTTGAACAAGAAAAACACAGCGACAGAGAGCAGATCATGAGTCAAGGTCTTGACCGGGGACGCCTGACATCAGGCGTCCTGCGACGTTTACGTTCCCGTGGAATCTTGTCCTGGATCGTGCCGGTGCTCGTGCTGGTGGTGTGGCAGGTTGCTGTCCAGTTGGGTTGGCTGTCGACACGCATCCTGCCTTCGCCGTGGGAGGTGCTACTCGCCGGGTATGACAAGGCCGTAAAGTCCGGGGAAGTCGTGCACCTGTGGATCTGGGATGTGTGGATCGGAGAGCTGTGGATACATCTGGGGGCGAGCTTTGGCCGTGCAGCGGTGGGGTTTGTGATCGGCGGCAGCGTCGGGTTTTTCTTTGGTCTCATCAATGGGGCCTACAAGCTGGCGGAGGATTTGTTCGATACCACGCTGCAGATGGTGCGCAACGTGCCCCATCTGGCGTTGATTCCGCTCGTTATCCTGTGGTTTGGCATTGACGAGGGCGGCAAGGTTTTCCTCGTGGCGCTGGGGGTGTTCTTCCCGATTTATCTCAATACTTACCACGGCATCCGCGCGGTTTCGCCGGAACTGATCGAGATGGGGCGTTCTTACGGACTCAACGACTGGGGGCTGTTTCGTCAGGTCATCCTGCCCGGTGCGCTGCCCAATATTCTGGTGGGGGTGCGTTACGCGCTCGGTTTCACCTGGCTGACCCTGATCGTCGCCGAAACGATTGCCGCTCCCAGCGGGATTGGTTACATGGCGATGAACGCACGCGAATTTCTCCAGACCGACGTCGTGGTGCTGACCATCCTGCTGTATGCGCTGCTGGGCAAGGCTGCGGATGTTGCGGCGCGGCTGCTGGAGCGGCGCTGGCTGCGCTGGAACAACAATTTTCTGGCTGCCTGATTCTGGCTGCCTGAGGAATAAGGATCATGGGAACTGCTGCCAAAGGGCTGGAAATCGGTTTGCAAGGGGTGCAGCGCCGTTTTGGTGAGCGCGTGGTGCTCAATCAGTTGTCGACGCGCTTTGCCGCCGGGGAATTCATCGTCGTGGTGGGGCGCAGCGGGTGCGGCAAGAGCACGCTGCTGCGTCTGCTCGCAGGGCTGGATGCGGCACAGGCCGGGCAGGTCGAGGCCGATGGACGTCCGCTGGGGGATTTGATCGGCGATGTGCGCATCATGTATCAGGATGCCCGCCTGCTGCCGTGGAAGAGCGTGGTGGATAACGTTGCCCTCGGGCTGTCCGGCAAGCGCGAGAGTGTGCGGGCGCTGGCGCTGGAGGCGCTGTCCCAGGTCGGGCTGGCAGATCGCGCCGACGAATGGCCCAAAAATCTGTCGGGCGGGCAACAGCAGCGCGTGGCCCTGGCCCGTGCGCTGGTGCATCGCCCCAGATTGTTATTGCTCGATGAGCCGCTGGGGGCGCTGGATGCGCTGACCCGGATCGAGATGCACCGCCTGATCGAGCGCATCTGGCGTGAACATCGCTTTACTGCGGTGCTGGTGACGCATGACGTGAGCGAAGCGGTGGCGCTGGCTGATCGCATCGTGTTGCTGGAGGACGGGCAGGTCGTGCTTGATCAGGTGGTCAACATCGAGCGTCCGCGGGCGCGTGGGGATGCCAATTTTGCCCGTCTCGAAGGGCTGGTGCTGGATCGGCTGCTCAACACCGTGCAGGCGATCAACCAGCGCAATCAGCTCCGTGGACGGGTGGTGGCGATTCGTCCGGGGGACGTGCTGGCGGAAGTCGAGATGGAAGTCACCGATGTTAGCGGCCACAGCAGTGTGGTGACCTCGACGGTGACGGTGCGCAATCTGCGTGAGCACTCGCTGGAAGTGGGCGCCGAGGTGATCGCCGCGTTCAAGGCTACGGATGTGGCGCTGGTTTCCGTTTAGTGGCGCTTGCCGGGTACGCGCGGCAGGGCGCTGGCGCGCAGGGTCTCGTATAGCTTGAGCCCTTCAGGCCAGGGGCCGAAACCGGCTTCGGTGTTGATGTGGCCCCAGCGCCCGAGATTGATGAAGCAACTCCCCCAGCGGGCGGCCCAGCGCCGCGCAAAGGCCAGCGACACCCAAGGGTCGGTGGTGCTGGCGACAACAATGCTGGGAAAAGTGGCCGGGGTGACGGGCAGGTGACGGCTGACGCCGAATTTGCGCGGATTGGCCGGGGCGACCAGCAGTGCGCCGGCGATGTGCCGACTCTTTTGCGCCGCAGCCATGGTGGCCAGACAACCGAAACTGTGCGCGACCACGATCACGGGTTGGGTGGAGCGCGCCAGACATTCCTGCACGCGCTGGCTCCAGCGTGGCAGATCGGGAACGGCCCAGTCGTCCTGAACGACGCGATGCGCATGCGGCAGGCGGCGTTCAAACCAGCTTTGCCAATGCTCGGGGCCGCTGCCATGGAGTCCGGGAACAATCAGGGTGTCCAGCATGCCGTTTGTTTCTCTGAATGAAGGTTCAAGTATCGGCGATGCGGCGGGCGCGGGGAAACAAATTATTCTGCTTTGTTTGCCAGGATTGCGGAGTCGATATCGGCAGTGGACATGACGATGGGGACCGAAGTCCCCACCGGCTGTCTTGGGTTACAAGGCTTCAGCGGCCCCGGCAATCAGCTTATGCAGCGACTGCGAAACGCTCATCGTTGGCGTTTATGGATTTGCGCGGATTACGTCCGTCGCCTCTCGGGTTGCCTGCTCGCCCTCAATCGCCCTGTCGAAGCCAGTACACCCCCACCAAAGCACACGTGTTGTGTCTGAATGCGCTTGGGTGGAGGTGAGGGGAATCGAACCCCTGTCCAAAACGTCTCCGACTCACCGGAATTACAACCATCCCCTGATTCTGGGGGAGGACAGGGGAAAATTCAAGCCTTATCGCGCGTGGCCTGGAACAGGTAATTGACGCTGATGTCCCGATCGAGACGATAGGTGCGCGTCACCGGGTTATAGCTCATGCCTTGCAGCGCGCCTGAATTCAACCCGGCGTCACGGCAATAACGCGCAAGCTCCGACGGTTTGATGAAACGTGCATAGTCGTGAGTGCCGCGGGGCAGGAGCTTCAACACGTATTCGGCGCCGATGATGGCAAAGAGATAGGACTTCGGGTTGCGGTTCAGGGTGGCGAAGAAGGCCTGACCACCGGGCTTGAGCAGTTGCGCGCAGGCGGCGACGGTGCTGGCCGGGGAGGGGACATGTTCGAGCATCTCCATGCAGGTGACGACGTCGAACGCTCCGGGGTGCGCTTCGGCAAAGGCCTCGGCGCTGATTTGTTGGTAGTCGACCTTGAGGCCGCTTTCAAACAGGTGGAGGCGGGCAACCGACAGCGGCTTTTCGGCGAGGTCGATCCCGGTCACCGCAGCGCCACGGGCGGCCATGCTCTCGGCCAGGACGCCACCGCCACAGCCGACATCCAGCACTTTCTTGCCATTGAGCCCGGCGAGACCATCAACCCAGTCCAGCCGCAGCGGATTGATTTCATGCAGGGGGCGAAATTCGGAGGCAGGATCCCACCAGTTGTGGGCGAGTTCGCTGAACTTCTGCAGCTCGGTGGGATCGACGTTGGTGGCGGACATGGCGTGTGTGTGGGGAAGATGCGAAAGGGGGGATTATAGGGCGCACAACAAGACACACAAAAAGAAAAGCCTCGCCGCAGCGAGGCTTTTCCCGAGGCGGAAAGTCGGCTTACTTCTTGGTGCCGAGCACTTCCACTTCAACGCGACGATCAGGCTGCAGGCAGTTGATCAGGGCGGGGCGGCTCTTGATGCCATCGCACTGGGTACCGGTGACAGGTTGGCTTTTACCCTTGCCTTCGGTGTAGACGCGGCTGGCGTCGATGCCTTTGGAGACCAGATAGTTCTTGACCGCATAGGCGCGGCGGTTGGAGAGGCTCTGGTTGTAGGCGTCCGAACCGAGACGGTCGGTATGGCCCGTAGTGAGGATGACTTCGAGCTTGATCTGCTTGGCCTGGGCGGCCAGATCATCAAGCGTGGCCTTGCCTTCGGGGCGCAGCACGTCTTTGTTGAAGTCGAACAGGGTATCGGCCTGGAGCTTGATCTTGTTGTCTACGAGTTCCTTGACGATCACCTCCTGTTTAGGGGCGGCAGCAGCCGGGGCGGGGGCGGGGGAACATTGTTCCTTCGGCACCACATCCGCATCGCATGCACATCCGGCAGTGCCAGCCGCAGCGGCGGCAGCCGGGGTCCAGAACCCGGTACGCCAGCACAGGCCGGTGCCGCTGCGGGCGACGACATTACGCGCGTCGATCACGTAAGGGACGACGCCCTTGCTGTCGACAACGATGTCCGTGACTTGCGCGAACGCGCTGGAGGCGGAGAGGCCGAGCGCCGCAACAGCGGCCAGCACGAACATTTTCTGATTTTGTTTGGTCATGGTTTCCTCAAAGTAGTAAGGCGGAAAGACGTGCCGCAGTATAGCTGTGTGTCGTAAGTCACGGACAGCCGGCACGCCATCCAACGACATTGTTTTGAGCCCAGAATGCTATCCAGCCCGGTGAACGAGCTTAGTTTGCCATAGTGCCGCAATTGCGAGCAATTCGCTGTCGTTAATTTGCAACATTACTTTGCCATCGCGCACCCGTGCCTTGCCATCGACCCAGACATGCGAGACCTGTTCGCGTCCGCAAACGTACACCAGATGGGAGAGCGGGTCGAAACAGGGCGCGAACAGGGGGTCGGAGAGGTCGACGGCGCAGAGGTCGGCGCGCTTGCCGGGTACGATCGAGCCGATCTTGTCGTCCAGTCCCAGCGCCCGTGCGCCGCCCAGCGTCGCCATGCCCAGCACCTGATGCGCGGGCACGACTGCGGCATTTTGTTGCGCCACCTTGGCGAGCAGGGCGGCCTGACGCATTTCCTGAAACAGGTCGAGGCGGTTGTTGCTCGCCGCGCCATCGGTGCCAAGACCGACGTTGATGCCGCGCTCAAGCAGGGTCGCCAGCGGCGCGATGCCGCTGGCGAGTTTCATGTTCGAGCTCGGGCAGTGGGCGACATGGGCGCCGTGGTGCGCGAGCCGGGCAAGATCGGCGTCGTCGAGGTGCACCGCGTGGACGGCGGTCAGACCGGGGCCGAGCAGGCCCAGGCGGGCGAGGCGGGCGAGCGGTCTGGTGTTGGATGCGGCCAGCGCCTGGTGAATTTCGGCGGCGGTTTCATGGACATGAATGTGAATCGGCAGATCCAGTTCAGCGGCGAGCGTGGCGACGCGCTCAAGGCCGTGATCCGACACGGAGTAGGGCGCATGGGGGGCCAGGGCGAATTTGAGCGTGGGGTGTTCCCGCCATTGGTCGTACACCGCGAGGCCCTTGCCGAGATAGTCGTCGGTGTCGCTGGCCCAGCCCGAGGGGAAATCAATCACGATCAGACCGATGACGGCGCGCATGCCGGCATCGGCATAGGCGCTGGCGGCGGCATCGGGGAAGAAATACATGTCGTTACAGGTGGTGATGCCGCCGCGCAGCATCTCGCGTGCGGCAAGCAGGGTGCCGTCGCGCACGAACGCCGCCGAGACGTGGCGTGTTTCGGCGGGCCAGATGACCTCGTTGAGCCAGCGGTCGAGCGGCAAATCGTCGGCCACGCCGCGCATCAGGCTCATGGGGGCGTGGGTATGCAGGTTGATCAGACCGGGAATCAGCGTGTGAGTGGGCAGATCGACAAGCTCATCAGCCTGATAGCGGCGGATGGCGTCGCTGCGCGGCAGGATGTCGACGATGGCGCCCTGATTCACCGCGACGCTATGATGTTCAAGTACGACCCGCTCCGGCTCGACCGGGATCAGCCAGCGTGAATGAATGAGAAGATCGACAGGCGTGCTCAAAAAGACTCCGGATGTTGGGTTTGGGATGGCAGTGAGGACGGCAATGAGAGCACCGATGTTTCACGGTAGTTTGTTCCGACAGGGGTGATCGTGCCACAATGAAGTGTTTTGTGTGTGGGCACTTGGCAAGGCAGATCAGGCGGGGGTCATGGGGCAAGTTCCGGAAACTATCGGCGGGTATCGGGTTGTGCGGGAAATCGGACGGGGGGCGACGGCCATCGTCTATCTGGCCGAGCATCCCAAGTATGCGGAGCCGGTCGCACTCAAGCATGTCAAATTTGGTGATGAGGCGGGCGAAGGCGCCAAACTCAATCGCCGCATGATGAAGCTTCTGCGTGCCGAAGACGCGGTGTCGAGGCGTCTCAATCATGCCAATATCATTCGTATTTACGAGGCGGTGATCGAGCCGACCGAGGCTTACGTGGTGATGGAGTATTTCCCCGGCACGACGCTGGAAAAATATTGCAGCTTCGAGCACCGCCTGCCGGTGCACCGTGCGATCGGCATTGTGTTCAAGTGCTGCATGGCGCTGGATCACGCTTTCCGCCACGGCATCGTGCACCGCGACATCAAGCCGGCGAACATCCTCATCAATGACAAGGATGACGTCAGGATTACCGACTTTGGCCTTGCGCTCAACGTCAGGAAGAAACTGGAGTCGGACTCGACTTTCATCATGGGGGTAGGCTCGCCCGCCTATATGAGCCCGGAGCAGATCAAGGGCTATCCGCTCAACCAGAAAACCGACCTCTATTCGCTGGGCGTGGTGATGTTCCACCTGCTGTCGGGGCGTTTGCCGTTCCGTGCCACCAACCCGGCCCAGCTTGCCTACAAAATCATCAATGCCGACCCCCCGTCGGTTTCGCAGCTCAATCCCGATGTGCCGCCGCAGATTGACAACGTCATCCGCAAGGCGATGGAGAAAGACCTCTATTCGCGCTACAAAAACGGCGCAGAGTTTGCCAAGGAACTGGCTGCGGTGCGGTTCAAGATTCTCGATGAAGATGAAGTGCCGCAGAATTTGTCGTTCTATTCCCTGCTGCGCAAACAGATGTTTCTCACCGAGTTCGATGACATCATGGTGTGGGAGGTGCTGCGCATCAGCACCCGGCGCAAGGTGGGGCCAAAAGTAAAGCTGATGAGCGAGGGCGACGCCGAGCAGCGTTTCGGCATACTCCTCGAAGGCAAGGTCGAGCTTTCAGTCAACGGACGCCGCGTGCTGGAGCTTGGCCCCGGCACGATCTTCGGCGAGCTCGCCTGGCTCGACAGCTTCAAGCACCATCAACCGATGACGGCTGTTTCGCTCGAACCCCTGACTTATCTCGAAATCAACCCCGCCGCGCTCGCGCTCGCCTCCGACGAGGTGCAGGAAGCGTTCCAGCGCGAGGTCGCCACCGTGGTCGCCCACCGCCTTGGCGCGCTGGCCCAGGCCTATGCCGAGCACTGCCCTGCCGCTACGCCGTCCCAGCGCAGCGCGGATGGGATGCTGGATTTGCAACTGGTAGACGACTGAGCAACTGAGAACTGAGGGCAGGCAACCGGGGATGGATCAGTCCGGCTCCGCCGGAGCAGGCACTGCGCAGCGACCGGACTCGCTGAGTCTTTGCGTGCGCACGAGTTCGCAGTGGCCTTTGTCAGCCAGACGATTGATCAGTTGCTCGCGGACCGGGGGGGCGAGGTAGCGCAGGATGGCGCTGGCCCGTTGCGGTTCCAGGGGGAGGTCGTCGCGCAGGGACAAGTCGGTGATGCGTGCGATGAGGGGGGCGGGCAGTTTGCCCTCGTGGCGGATGAGCGCGGTTTCGAGCAGTTCACGGGCATGGAGGGCCTGGCCTTGTTTGAGCGCGAGTTGACTGGCGTGTCCCAGCGCCAGCGTGCTGTCGCTCAGGCGGTAGTGTTCTTCCCAGCGTGCGGCGGCCTGGGCCCATTCGCCGCGGGCGGAGTGGATTTTTGCCCGCTGGCGCAATACTGACGGGGTTTGCGGGAGCCGTTTGAGTGCGTTCAGGGCCAGATCATCGCGCCCTTTGGTGAGCCAGATGGAGGCGAGGGCGTGCAGGCGGGCGGGCTCGAACGCTGAGGGCAGGCGGGTGTTTTCCAGCAGTTCGTCCATTTTGAGCTGTTGGGCGAGTTTCAGCCAGACTTTGGGGTTTTCGGTCGGTGCGCAGGTTTGCAGGTAACGCTGCGCGGCGGCGGGGTCGTGGCGGGAGAGCCAGTCTGCGGTGTCAAGGCAGGGCTGGCCGGCTTGTGCGGCGAGGCGTTCGACCTGGGCGGCATCCTTGCGCAGCAAGGCCAGTTCCAGGCGTTGGTGCGGAAAGGGCGTGTCGGTGCTGTCGAGCCAGCGCCGGGCGGCGTCGGGGTCGTGGCGGGCCAGGGCGTGGTCAATGACGAGGGTGCGCAGCGCGGTCGCGGCGGCGGGGTCTGGCGCGTGGGCGAGCAGATTTTTGAGCGCGTCCTCGTTGAATTCATGAACCTGCGCGGCGCCGAGGCGCAGCCAGTCTTCACGGCGCAGTTGCTCGGGCTCGATCGGGGACAGGGCGGCGATGACGCCGCGCCAGTCTTGCTGTTTTTCGGCCAGTTTGGCCTGGCTCTGGCGCAGTTCGAGTTCGGCGGCGCGGTCGTGAACGGTTTTGCGCCAGTTTTGGGCGATGGCTTCGCCCTGGCTTTTTTGCAGGTACTGGTTATAGGTCTGCCAGCCTTGCTGGCGTGAGGCGCCGGGAAAGTCGGGGGCAGAGGCGGGCGGATTCTGCTCGATCCGGATTAATTGGAGTTCATTTTTCAGCCGCTCAGCGGTCTCCGTGTCGGTGAGCAGGGCGATGGCCTGTTCGGCTTCTTCGTAGCTGCCCTTGCGGGCGAGGGCTTCGACCAGGAACACCCGGCCTTGCTCATGGTGTGGCAGGTGTTCGAGCAGTTCGCGCATCTGGGTTTCGACTTCGGCCCAGTTCTGGGCGTCGATGGCTTGCCAGGCTTTTTCCATGTAGGGATAGCCGCGGGCGGCATCGAGCTCGCCCGCCTCGCCGCCCGGGTGGGGCTGGGCCGCGAGCGGCAGGGCGCAGAGCAGCAGGCTGAGGGCCAGCAGGGGGCGAATCATGCTGTCTCCGGCGCTGCGGTAGAGGGCGGGAATGCGGGTCATTGCCTTGGGGGCGAGCGGAAAGCTGTTATCGTAATCCCTCGCGGGCCTTTCAAGGCCGGATTCAGGTAAAGTGCCGCCCATCGTGTTCAGGTCGCCACTGCCTTTTCCCGTGGTGTTGAGGGATATGAAGTCTATTGTCATTTTAATTTCCGGGCGCGGCAGCAATATGGAAGCGATCGTGCGCGCCGCCATTGACGGGGCGAAGATCGCGGCTGTGATCAGCAATCGCGCGGACGCGGCCGGGCTGGCTTTTGCCCAGGCGCACGGGATTCCGGTTGCCGTGGTGGCGCACAGGGATTACCCCGAGCGTGCGGACTTTGATCGTGCGCTGAGCGCGACGATTGATGCCTTCCAGCCGGATCTGGTGGTGTTGGCCGGGTTCATGCGGGTGTTGGGCGTGGATTTTGTGCGTCACTATCACGGGCGGCTGCTCAATATTCACCCCTCGCTGTTGCCCGCTTTTGCGGGTTTGCATACTCATCGGCGTGCGCTTGAGGCCGGGGTGAAAATTCATGGCGCCACGGTGCATTTCGTGACCCCTGATCTGGATTGCGGGCCGATTGTGATTCAGGCGGCAGTGCCGGTGTTGGCCGATGATGACGAAGACCGGCTCGCGGCCAGGGTGCTGGCGGAGGAACACCGGATTTATCCGCAGGCGGTGGAATGGTTCGTCGATGAGCGGCTGATCGTAACGGACAGCGGGCGGGTGGAGGTGCGGGGCGGGCGCGGGGCGGCGTTTGCTTTGCATTTGCCTGTGCTGGACACCGGGTTGAACACCGAACTGGACAGTGGGCAGGAGCGATGACAATGCGTGGGTGGGGTGTGGTATTGGCGGGCTTGCTGCTCGCCGTGGGGATGGCCGGGGCGCAGGAGAGGCCACAGACAGGGTGGGCGGTGCAGGGCTGGCCGGTTCGTGGCACAGTCGAATTTCAGGTCGCGTTCGGTAGCGCGGAATTTCCGGTAGGCAAGGCGCTGCATCGGTGGTCGCATGATGCGGCGCAGTACCAGATGGAGCTTGCGGTGGAGACGACGGGGGTGGCGGCGTTGATCCGTGAGCTGGGCTATACGCAAAAAAGCGCGGGAGAACTGACGCCCGGCGGGCTGCGTCCGCAGCGCTTTGATGTCACCCACAAAGGGAAAGCGCCCGAGGCGGCGCTGTTCGACTGGGACGGCGCCCGGGTCAGCATCCGCCGCAGTGAACGCGAACGGCGCAGTGCGCCACTGGTGGCGGGAGATGTCGACATCCTGAGCTTGTGGCACCAGTTGGGCCACGCTGCGGCCACCCCGGAGAGCCTGCTTGTGGTCGGCA
>BNUB01000042.1 GCA_025997045.1 Betaproteobacteria bacterium | reverse complement strand
CGCTGGGCGCATTGCGGGCAATCTCCCGGGTAATGCTCGACGGCGCTCGATTGAGTTGCCGCGCGATCGCGCGGCAACTCAATCCAAGGTTCAACCCGCGCTGAATCTCGTTGCGTTCGCCTGTCACCATGTGTTCGTAGGTTTTTTTCATCCAGCACCCTACCAGATTTGGGGGTGTTGCACTTCATTATGGAGTCCGCCAAGTTTAAAAACGATTATCCATTTATCAGGAGGAATCATGTCATGGAAAAAATAATATTCCTCATCAGGGATAATTGACATTACAAGCCAGACAAAGAACCAAGCACCAGCCACGCCAAATGGCAACATTTTTCTCACTCTAAAAATCTGTCCCAGACAACCAAGTAACAACAGAACCATAATCACGTATCTTATCCAGTTATATCCCAGATAGAAAATACCTGACCAAGGACTGGCGCATACCATTACAACACCAGAGGAAAACAGAGTCGACAAAGTTATCCAGCCATGGCCAGGTTTAAGATTAATATCCACAACACCATTCCTCCCATTCAGATGCAGATTTCCCTTGATTGCTAACCCCCTCCAACCCGGCTAGCGCAGCTTCTACAGACGGGCGACTCGACAAACCGAGCGGCCAGAAAAATACTTTGCCTGCTTGGTGAAGCATAACCTCGAAATAGCCAATGATTTATTCTTTGGAACAGCCTCGACCAAAACGATCGAAGTTGAGGGGGAGGCTGCATGGGCAAGCATCGACCCCAGCGCGAGCGTGGTGAAGAGCATCGTGCATGCAATATGCGCCTGCGCGATCAACAGGAATGACCGAACAAAAACCATGACAACAGCCTCGTTGCACCATTCAATCAGTGAGCCCCGCAGATGCGAAGCGAATGAGACGTGACTCTAGCGATGTTTCCGGGATGGTGCAACAAATTTTTACAGCAGTGTCACGAGTTTTGAATCTGTCCGGTGTTACCGCAAACGAAATAAACTGTGATCATATTCCCGTCGCATTAATCCGCTCTTCCGCCCGCCGCCGCCATTTAAGCTGCATGGCCTCCCCACTTGGCATCCAGCGCGGTAACTTCTGCGTCGTCGGCGAACTCCTGCATCAGCTTCCCGGATGGCCTGCATAAACTCCCTCTCCCGCGTAGCGGGCCGGGCGAGGCGGCTATGCGTCGCTTTCGCTGTCGTCGCTCTGGCGGCGTCCGCCGTGGAGGCCGAGTTGCTTGAGTTTGCGGTACAGGTGGGTGCGCTCCAGGCCGGTTTTTTGCGCCAGTCGGGTCATGTTGCCGCCTTCGAGCCTGAGGTGATGCTCGAAATACATGCGCTCGAAGGCCTCGCGGGCTTCGCGCAAGGGCAATTCGAGCGAAACCGGGCTGGCGACGGGGGCGACTTCGGGGAGCTGACGCAGCGGCGGGGGATTGGCGTCGGGAAAGACGATTTCGTCTCCGCTGGCTTCGAGGGCCAGCTTGCGGATGGTGGCGTAAAGCTCGCTGTAGCCGTTGGGCCAGTCCTGTGCGCTGAGCTGATCCAGCGTCTCGGGGGCAAACTCGCGCGCGGGCACTTCTTTGGTGATGATGAGGTGACGCAGGATGCGGGTGGCGAACAGGGGCAATTCGGCGCGCAGGGCGCCGAGGGCGGGCGGGATGAGGGGCGGGATGGCGAAGAGGCGTTCGAGGAGGGCGTTGTCCCAGCCGCTGGCGGCGAGTTCTTCGCGGCTGGCGCGGCTGGCGGCGATCAGACGCAAGTCGTAACGCTCCAGACGATCGAGGGCGAAATTGAGGTTTTTCTGCTGCGTGCGCGTCAGTTTTTCTACCGCGCCGATGAACAGCACCCCGCCTTGCCGGGTGGGGAGCAAAGCGGTGTCGATGGCGCCGGTGAGGGCGCCGAGGTCGAGCCACGGGCTGCCCGCGACTTGCAGGCTGCGTGCGGCGAGTTCGGCGAGGTGATCGGCGCTGACTTCGAGCACGATGACCCGCGAGTGGAGCGCGGCCTGGCGCAGTTGCTGGTGCAGCGTGGCGAGCGCGGCGGACTCGGGGAAGGCGTTGAGGGTCAGGAGCGGGGTGACGGGGGCCAGGCGGCGTTGAAGGCCGCTCTTGACCGTCGCCAGCAGTTTTTGCAGCGCGATGGGTTTTTCCAGATAGTCGATTGCGCCGATGCGGGTGGCTTCCACCGCGGTGTCGATGGTGCCGTGACCGGACATCATCACCACCGGCATGGTGAGCTGACCGGCGGCTGACCATTCCTTGAGCAGGGTGATGCCGTCGGTGTCCGGCATCCAGATGTCGAGCAGCACCATGTCCGGGGTGGTGGCATTGCGTGCGGCGCGCGCAGCGGCGGCATTTTCGGCGAGCTGCACGTCGTGTCCTTCATCTCGAAGGATTTCGGAGAGCAGTTCGCGGATGCCGATTTCGTCGTCAACGATGAGTAACTTGGCCATCTTGATTCGCGTTCGCGGTGTGGGGGGTGACGGGACGCAGGCGGATGGAGATTTCAGCTCCACCGCCGTCGCGGTTGGTGATTTTGACTTCGCCGCCGTGCTCGGTAACGATCTTTTTTATCATCGCCAGGCCCAGTCCGGTTCCTTTTGCCTTGGTGGTGAAATAGGGCGTAAACGCCCGCGCCAACACTTCTACGGGGAAACCGGCGCCGTTGTCGCGGCACACCAGTTCCACCATTTCGCCACTGCTCCGGGCGGCGAGGACGATTTCGCCATCGTCGCGTCCGGTCAGCACATCTTGTGCATTTTGCAGCATATTGTGAATGATCTGGCGAATTTGCGAAGCATCGCCGAGCACCTGGGGTAAATCGGCGGCTAACTGGAAGACGATGGGCACCGATGCGCTCTCGTAGAGGTGGAGCACTTCACGGATGAGGGTGCCGAGTTCGAGCGGGGCGAGCACGGGGGCGGGCAGGCGGGCGTAATCGCGGAAGGCGTTGACGAGGTTTTTGACCGCTTCGACCTGATTGACGATGGTGGTGGTGGAGCGTTCCAGCATCTGGCGTCCGGGCTCGTCGAGCTGGCTGGAGAGTTTGAACGCCAGGCGTTCGGCGGAGAGCTGAATCGGGGTGAGCGGGTTTTTGATTTCGTGGGCAAGGCGACGGGCGGCTTCGCCCCAGGCCGTGGCACGCTGGGCTTCGATCAGGCGCGAGATGTCGTCGAACACCACGACCAGCCCGCCGCCGGTGTCGGCAGGCAGGCGCGAGCCGTGAACCAGCAGGGTGAGCGGGGTTTTATCGGCGCGGGGGATTTCCAGTTCGGTGTGCCAGTCGCCCTCGTGGGCGGCGAAGCGATCGAGCAGGACATCGCGGAACACGACATGGCGCGACCAGTCGGCGATGGTGATGTGCTCGAACCCTTCGAGCTTGTCGTCGAGGATGGTCATCGCGCCGTGGTTGGCGGCGCGCAAGCGGCCATCGGCGGAGAACGCGAGCACGCCGGTCGACAGGTTCGCCAGCACGCTCTCCAGATAGCCGCGCGCGGCTTCCACTGCGGCGTGGTTGCGGTCGGCCTGTTCGCGTGCTTCGTCGAGCTGGCGGGTCATCTGGCTGAAGGACTGGGTGAGCATGCCGAATTCGTCGCGGGCGGGCAGGGCCTGACGTTGGCTGAAGTCGCCCTGGGCTACGGCCTGGGTGCCTTCGGCGAGCATCTGCAGGGGCGCGGTGAGGCGGCGGGCGAGGATGAAGGCGGCGGCCATCGCGGTGAGGAGCGCGAGCAGCAGGGTGAGGGTGAGGGTGAGGGTGTAGATGAGCTTGAGCCCGGAGCGGCCCAGGGTCAGTTGCTGGTAGTCGCGCCACGCTTCCTGCACGGCGTCTACGTGCTGGCTGAAGGTTTTGGGCACGAGCTGGGTGAGCTGGAGCAGGATGGCTTCATCGGCGAGATGGCGGCTGGGGACGGAGACGATGACGCGGATGATGAGGCGGCCGTCGGGGCTGTTATCAATCAGGCTGGCGCTGCCGCGTTGGCGGGCTTCACGCAGTTGGGGGGGCGAGGGCAGATCGGGGAGGAGGCGGGCGATGTTGTCGTCGGCGGTGGCGGCGACCACCTGGCCCGTGCTGCCGATCAGGGTCACGCTGTCGATGCTGGCGAGTTCGCGCAGGCGACCCAACTGGGTGGCGGAGACGTTATCGCGGTTTTCCAGATCGAGCGCCATGTCGTTGGCCTTGTCGCGCAACTGGCCGACCAGATAGTCGAGCGCGTTCTGGCCCAGCGCGATGCCGCCTTCGAGCGCGGAGTCGACGCGCACGTCGAACCAGGATTCGATGCTGCGCACGACGAAATGGAGGGACACCGCATAGACCACCATGCCCGGCAGCAGCGCCATCAGGGCGAACATCACCACGATGCGGGATTTGAGCCGCGAGCCGAAGCGCTGGGCACGGTATTCGCGCCACAGGCCGCGCAACTGGACGCCGACCATGGTGGCGAGCACGACCGCGATGACGCCGTTGACCGCCAGCAGCCACGGGTAGTAGTCGGAAAACAGACCCGAGTTCGCACTCGCCGAGGTGAGGAGGTAGAGGGAAATCCCCGCCAGGGCGGCAGCGATGATGAGGAAGGCGATGCGTTTCATCGTGAGGCCGCCACGCCGGGCATGAAGATCCACTCCATCCACCCGGTGTCTGCTTGCCAGTCGCGGCTGGCGACGGCGGAGAGCTGGAACGGCCCCGGAAGTTGGGCGGTGTCGTGGCGGAAGCGCAGCAGGGCCTGATGCGAAACGCCGGGGGTGATGTCGTGCAGGCGGGCGATTTGCCAGTTATGAATATGCTGCATGACGTTGAGCGCGTCACGCAGAGTGTCGAAGTTCTGCCGCAGGTTGCCGACATTGAGGCGGTAGCTGCGGGTGAGCGCGTGGTAGGCGAGACGGAATTCGAGGCGCTGGTCGACGACCACTTCGTCGAGCCAGTACCAGCGCGGGCGCTCGATCTTGATCTCGGCGACGAAGTGCAGCGCCACGCCGTGGGCGAGGGCTTCTTCCAGACGCGGGTTGAAATCGAGCGCGAAGTCGGCGTTGAGGATGTAGGTCGCGTCTGCCGACACAATCTCCGCGTAGGTGATGCGGCTGTCGTCGGCCATGGCCGGGAGCGGGATGAGCAGGCTCAGGCATAGCGCCAGGATCAGCGCCAGCCGATGAGTAAGCTCAGGCACCCTTTTCAAGCAGCGCATAAAAGAAACCGTCATGGTCGAGGGTGGGGAGCAGCGGGCGCGGCGCGGCGGGGCCGGTGGGGCCGGTGGGGGTAAGTTGTTTGGCGTCGGGGTGGCGGGCGAGGAAGCGCTCGATCTGCTGACGATTCTCTTGCTCGAATATCGAGCAGGTTACATAGAGCATTGTGCCATGCGGGGCCAGCGTAGACCAAAGTGCATTCAGGATTTGTGCTTGTTGGGCGGCAAATTGGGCAATGTCTTTTTCGCGCCGTAACCATTTGATGTCGGGGTGACGGCGCACTACTCCGGAGCCGGAGCAGGGCAGATCGGCGAGGATGCGGTCAAACGGATCTCCATCCCACCAGCGTTTGAGGTCGGTGCAGTCGGCGACCTCGATCTCGGCCTTGAGCCCGAGACGGCTGAGGTTGTCGCGGATGCGTCGGGCACGGACGGGGTCAAGCTCCAGCGCGGTGAGCTTGATATCGGCGAGTTCGAGCAGATGGGCGCTTTTCCCCCCCGGCGCGGCGCAGGCATCGAGCACACGCTCTCCGTCCCTGGGCGCGAGCCACGGCGCGGCCCACTGCGCGCCCGCATCCTGCACCGAGACGAGGCCGTCGGCGAAACCGGGCAGGCGCGAGACCGGCAGGGGCTGCTCCAGACGCAAGGCGTCGTTGGGCAGGCGATGGGCGTGAATGCCCGCTGCGGCGAGGGTGTCGAGGTAGGCGGCGAGCGAAATTTTGCGCCGGTTGACGCGCAAGCTCATCGGCGGATGCGCGTTGCCGAGGGCGAGAATGGATTCCCACTCGGCGGGATGCTGGGCGCGGATGCGCTGAATCCACCATTCGGGATAAGCGTGACGCGCCACCAGGTTGTTTTCCTGCGCGGCGCTGAATTCGTCCGCACGGCGGATGGCATTGCGCAGCACACCGTTGACGACGCCCTTGAGTCCCGGCGCCAGCACGGTGGCCGCGGCGACGGCCTGATGCACGATGGTGTGGGCCTGCTCGGGACGGTGACGCAGGCGGCTCAGGGTGGTGAGCAGCAGGGCGTGGATCAGGGTGGGCAGGGGCTTGCTGGTGAGCTGGCTTACGATGGCGTCGCCGTGGCCGTAATCGCGCAAGGTGTTCCAGGCCAGATCACGAATCGCGCCGCGACTGGCATCCGTCCACGCCGGTGAAGTGCGCATGCGCTCAAAGCATTCGGTGGCGTTGTGTCCGTCCTGCACTGCGGCGACGATTTGCGCCGCGTTTGCCAATGCATAGCCCAGGCTGGTCGGCGGAAGGGACTGGGTGCTGATGCTGAGGGGAGAAAACGCGGGGCGCGGGGCGGCCTGCTGAAGATTTTTGTCGGTGTAAGGTAGGTGGGGCATAAGGTGCAGGAGGAGTGAATTGTTTCACGTGAAACAGGCAATAAAATACCGCATATGCTTCAAGCGCAGGGGCAGGTTTTGAAACCTGCCCTACGTGGCAAACAGGGTATCGACGCCCAGCTTGGCAATCAGGGCGATCACTACGGCGAGGAACATGGCGCGCACGAAACGGGTGCCGTGGCGGATGGCAAGGCGGGAGCCGAGTAGCGCACCGCCCAGATTGCAGACTGCCATGATCGCAGCAAGCGTCCATAAAAGGGTGAGGTTGGTCGCAAAATAAGCCAGGGCGGCGGCATTGGTGGCGACGTTGAGGATTTTGGCGCTGGCGGAGGCGTGGAGAAAATCCATGTTGAGAAAACGCACGAAGAGGAAGATCAGGAAGCTGCCCGTGCCGGGACCAAAAAAGCCGTCGTAAAACCCCAGCGTGACGCCGATCAGGGCGGCGATGAGTGGTGCGTGAGCGGGCAGGGTGGACGCCGCTCCGGCTTCCTTCGTGCCCATATCCTTGCGCACGAAGGTATACAGGGCGACCGCGATCAGCAGCACCAGAATGAGAGGACGCAACAGGGTAGGGGGCATCCAGCTTACGGTGCGTGCGCCCAGCCAGGCGCCGATGAGTGCGGCAAGGGTGCCCGGCAGCACGACTGACCATGCGATGCTGACCCGGCGTTGGTATTGAATCGCCGCGCTCAGGGTGCCGACAATTGCGGCGGCCTTGTTGGTGCCAAACAAACTTGCCGGGGTCGCGGTGGGGAAAGCGGCGAAGAGGGCGGGAAGCTGGATCAGACCACCGCCACCGACGACCGCATCGACAAACCCGGCCCCAAATGCGGCGAGGCCAAGAATCAGCAGGGAGAATCCGTCAGCGGGCATTTTTGTTTCACGTGAAACATCATGTGGTGGGGTGGGTTTGAAACCCGCCCCATCAGTTGTCGCCTCAGTTACCCTGTCTGTACTGGCTGATGACGGCCTGAACTTTCTTGTTGATCGCCGCCAGCTCTTTCTGGAAGGCAGTGAGCCGGTTGAGGGTGGATTGATCCTTGACCTCCAGGCGACCGCCCTTGGTGCTGATCTTGTCCGGGTTGGCTTCCACGAAGTCGAGCATCTCGGTGGCCTTGGTGATCAGCTCGCTGAAGAGGGGAACAAGTTCAGAGAAAGTCCTGGCGGGTTTACGCACGTGGAGATCGAACACCGGGGTATAAGCGGCCTTTACATCATCGGGCTGCTTGAACGCCGTCAGCTTGTCTTCAGCTTCTTTGAGCGCGCGCTCAACCATTGTGTTCATTTCGCCAAAAGCAGTATTGAGCTGGACGAGCTTGGCTCTGCGTTCCGCAATGCCGGTGGAAAAATTCATCGCTGCGGCAAAGTCCGTGCCCAGGGATTTCAGCGGGGCTTTGACCTGATCGTTCAGGGTGCGGTGAAAGTCGATGATGAGATCATATTGTTGCGCATAGTCACCGAAAGATTCGCGCACCTGGTCGCTGGGCACGGCGACGCGATTGAGCTGGGAGGTGGTCTTGTTTTGCAGGAATTCAATGAAAGCCTTGCGTTGTGCGTCGTCCCCGCAGGCGCTGACCAGCACCGCGACGCTGAGCATGCACAGCCAGAGCAGGGAATGAAAACGTTTGGTCATGGGAATCTCCACGAGTTCAAAGAGGGAGCGCGTACTCTACCATGACGGTTTGGTGACGCCATCGTGCGCTTATTATTCGTCGCGGCCAAACAGCTTACCCAGGAAACCTTTGCGTTGCGGCGGGGGCTGGCGCTTTCTTTCCAGCCCGTATTGTTGCAGCAGCACACGGGCATCCTCATCTCCTCTGTTGTCTGCCTGGCGCAGCCAGCGTTCGGCTTGCTGCAAATCGGCGGCGTGAGCGGGATAGTCCTGTAAATACAGCCGCCCCAGATTGCACTGCGCGATCGCCAGTCCCCGCGTTGCCGCAAAGTGCCAATAGCGTTCGGCACGATTAATGTCCTGGGGCACGCCCTTGCCGTTCATATACAAGTCATATGCACGAGACGCAAGCTGGGGCGTAAACGAATTTTCCAGCCATTCCGCGCGCAAGGATTCGGGCCACAAGCGCAGGGGCAACATGCGCACCAGACCCGGATAAGCGTCGTTGATCAAGAGCGGGAAGGTGTGCTGCGAGAGCTTGCCATCGGGCATTCCGCGCTGCTCGAAAAACGTCGACGCCAGCTTGAGCGGGTAGGGCATGACCCGTGGGGATAAATCTTCGCCACTGATGATGCTGTGCTCGTTGGCCAGGTGGGCCGCGTAGCGGGTCAGCGCCGGGTCATCGGCAAAAGTCTGGCCTTTGTACGCAAAAAGTTTGCTGGCGATCGCCCCTGATCCTGCTCTGGGCAGGCGCCCTTGCGGATCGTAGACCACTTCGCCGGGGGCACTAAACAGCAAGTCAGACTCGAACAGGCTGGAATTGGCCTGCACCACGGCTCCCCACACCACGCGCCCCGCGCTGAGCAGGTCGTCACCATGGTCGAAGAGCGGCGCCAGCCCATGGCCGGGCGTCACCCAGGCGGGGCGCTCCATGCTCATGAGCTTGCGTTCTGCAGGCGTGCATTCGGCCAGCCGCGCGCGTAAATCCACCAGCGAGTGCGGCGGCAGCGGGGGCAGAGGCTGATCATGGGGAAATTTGTCTTTTCCGGGGCCGAGCGCCAGCGCGGTACTGAACGCGAGGCTCTTGCCCGCGGCGCTTCCTTCCAGCAAGCGGCTACGCAGCGCATATAAAGGCGTGAACAGGGCCAACTCACTGCCATGTTCGGGCGGAATGCAGCAGATCAGACAATTGTCGAATCCTTTGCCCAGCGCGGCGCAGGAAGGGTCGATAGCCGCGATTTCCTCAAAGCTGCGCCACACCACCGGGCTGCCGCCGCTGCGCGAAATGATTTCCCCGGTATAAAACGCGAGCAGGAACAGGAAATTCTGGTTTTCTTGCGTATCCAGAAAAGTGTCGGGATTGATCTTCTGTCTTTTATATAAGACATCGAGCACGGCATCAATCCGCGCCAGACTTGCCAGCGAGTAATCGAGCCGACTGCTGCGCAGCAGAGATTCAAACGCCAGCCCGCCTTCCAGCGGCAGGCCATGCTCCCAGCAATGCAGATAGATCAATTCTCCGTATGCACTGATCGACGCCATTTTATGCTCATATCGTTACAGGGTGGAGCACACTTTATCATGACGGGGAACGTTCAATGAGCAGGGGCGCGCGTGAGCCACCCCTGCAAAAAACGGCCTGTGCAACTTCAGCCGCGATCTATTCCACGTCTTCCAGTAACTTGAGCTTGTCCCGTGCGTGTTCGAAACCTTGTGCTGCGGATTGGGTGAAGTATGCTTTTGCGCGCTTGAGGTCTTTGGTGCAGGCACGGCCTACCATGTAATAGTAGCCTGCGTTGTTTTGCGCGTATTTGTTACCCAATTCAGCAGCAACGATGTAGTCTTTGAGCGCGAGTTCGTAATTCTGCTTGACGTCGTAAATCAATCCGCGCCAATACGCCAATACGTCAATATCTAAAGTGCATAGACGGAGGAATCTCTGTTGCCGTGTGCTCGTCAGATAAAAAATACCGCCAGGCAGGTTTTCCTGGCGGTATTTTAAGACCGCTTCAAATCTTCGGATCGTTGGCCGGTTTGCGTCCCTGTTCGATCATGCGGGTGATCTGCCATTGCTGGGCGATCGAGAGGACGTTGTTGACGACCCAGTACAGCACCAGCCCGGAGGGGAACCAGAGGAACATGACGGTGAAGATGATCGGCATCGCCATCATGATGCGGGCCTGCATCGGGTCGACGGCGCTGGGGTTGAGCCTCATCTGGATCAGCATGGAGGCTCCCATGATGATGGGCAGGATGAAGTAGGGGTCGCGCGCCGACAGATCCTGGATCCAGCCGATCCAGGGGGCGTGACGGATTTCCACGCTGCCGAGCAGCACCCAGTAGAGGGCGATGAAGACGGGGATTTGCACGAGGATGGGCAGACAGCCGCCGAGCGGATTGATTTTCTCGGTGCGGTAGAGATTCATCATCTCCTGCTGCATCTTGACCTTGTCGCTGCCATAGAGTTCTTTCATGCGCTGCATGCGGGGGCCGAGGACGCGCATTTTGGCCATCGACTTGTAGCTCGCCGCAGAGAGCGGGAAGAAGATGGCCTTGATCAGGATGGTGACGAGAATGATCGCCCAGCCCCAGTTGCCGGTGAGGCGGTAGAACCACGACAGCACCCAGAACAGCGGCGCGGCGATGACGGTGAGCAAGCTGTAATCGACCACGAGTTCGAGGCCGGGGGCGATGTCCTGCAGCTTTTCCTGCTCCTGCGGGCCGACGTACAGCTGCGCGCCGATGGCGCCGGTCGCGCCGGGGGCGACGGCGACCGGGAGCAGGGCGCCGGCGGTGTAACGGTCTTCGCCCACTTTGCGGGTGAAATAGGTGCGGGCGACCTTGGCGGGCGGCAACCAGACGCTGACGAAATAATGCTGCACCATCGCCACCCAGCCGGTGTCGGTGTTTTCGATGTGCTTGGCCTTTTTGTCGTCGATATCGCTGAATTCCACTTTCTGGAATTTGCTCTCGTCGCTGTAGAACGCCGGGCCGGTGAAGGTGCGCACGCCGAAGCCGCCGACCTGTTCGGCGGGCTGGCCGTCACGCAGGAACTGGAAATAGGCCTGGGCCTGGAGCGGTTTTTCGCTCGCGTTGCGGATTTCGTAGCTGACATCAATCAGGTAGCTGCCGCGGGTGAAGGTCAGTATTTTGCTGACCTGTACATCGTCCTGTGCGGGCGCTTCCAGCCGCAGCACCAGTTTGTCCGCACCCTCGGCCAGCACCTGATTGCCTTCGGGCAGGGTGAACAGGCTGCGGTGGGTGGGCAGTCCAGGGCCGAGCAGGCCGGTTTCGGATTCAAACACGTGCTTTTGCCCATCGTCGAGAATCACGAAGCCCTGTTCGGGCTTTTCGGTGTCCCGGTGCTGTTCGAGTTCGAGACGGACGATGCTCCCGCCTTCGGCGGAGATATCGGCGCGCAGCACGTCGGTGATGACCTTGATCCGTGGCGCAGTGGTGGCGGCAAGGGTGCCGGGCGGGGTGCTGTCGACGGTGGCGAAGGTGGTGCTGGGCGGCGGCACCGTGCCGTCACTGGTCACAGCGGGAACGGCGCCAGCGTGGGTGGGGATGCCGGTGGTGGTGACGTGAGCGGGCCGGTTGTAGGCGGTCCATCCGTTCCAGAGCATGACCAGCGACACAAGGAAGATGACGAGGGGAATGAGGCGACGTTGATCCATCGGAAGTCGTGCTGTGGTGGGTGGAACGGAGGTGGAGGCGAGGCGGCAATGATACCTGCGCCTCAGGTGGAAAGGTCAGACGTGTCAGGTGGAGAGGCTCGGCTTGTTGGCGGAGGGGCAGACGGGCGGGGCAGGCGGGTCAAGAGTGTACGCAAATCCTGATTGAGTTGGGCGCGACTGACGCCTGCGGGGGAGACCTGCAGACGGGCAATCAGGTCGCAGGCGGGAAGTCCGGCGCGTTCGCGGCGGAAAATCTCGCGTGCAATGCGCTTCACCAGATTGCGTACATTGGCCCGCCTGGCCAGTTTTTTGGCGACCACCACGCCCAGACGGGCTGTGTCGAGGCCGTTGGGACGGTAATGCAGATGGTAAAACTGCCCGCGCAAGACCCGGCGAAAAGCAAAAACGGACGAAAATTCATCCGTACCATGCAGCTTGTGGGAACGGAGAAAGCGGTGAAGTCCGGCGCCCTGCGCCGTATCCCCCGCCGTCCCCTCACTGTTCATCGACGGCTCTGCAATGCGGGCGTCGCTCAGACGGCGAGGCGGTGACGGCCCTTGGCGCGACGGGCGCGAATCACGGCGCGACCACCACGGGTCTTCATGCGGACGAGAAAACCGTGGGTGCGTTTGCGACGGACAACGGAAGGCTGGTAGGTGCGTTTCATGGCGTGGGAACCTCAGGAAGAGTAAACCCATAATTAGATTAATAATTTGGCTTTTTGTCAAGGGCTGATATATTCAGGGCACAGGCGCGGTGGATGAGTTGGCGGCGAGCAGGTAGAATCCACTGTTCGTTTTTCCCCTCCTCGCTCGCTGTTTCGCACAGCGGCGTCGGGTTTTTCCTCGGGTTTCCTTGGGTTTTCCCGGGTTTTTCTGTTGACCGGTCGCAAGACCGTGTGCGCCAGCACCTCCGGTTCGCCGACCGGTGTGACGCGCATGCTTGATGTTCTGGTAGCGCCATGCCCCAAACCGCTTCGTCCTCGTCCCAAAATCAGGAGTTCTGGCCTTTTTGCCTGGAGCGCCTGGCGCATGAACTGTCGCCGCAGAAGTTCAAGCTCTGGATCAAACCGCTCGAACTGCGCGCGCAGCCGACCGAGGGCGCGGAGCGTCAGGAGCGTTCGGGGCGTTCGGAGCGTCGTCTGACCCTGCTGGCGCAGAATGATTTTGTGCTGGATATGGTGCGCAGACAGTACCTGGGCCGGATCGGCGAGCTGGGCGCGGAGTTCTACGGTGTGCCGCTCAATGTCGAGTTGCAACGGGCGCGACCGGAAAATGCCGCCAGACGTGCGGCGGGCGCGGTCGTTCCAGGTGGTCGCCCAGGCGCGGCAGCGACCCCGCCAACGCTGCGGGAAGATGCGGTCACGTCGGCGTCACCTCAGTTGTCACAGCAGTTGCCATCTCAGTTGCCAACTCAGTTGCCAACTCAGTTGCCAACTCAGTTGCCACCACTCGACGCCAAGCCTCGCCCTCCTCACGCGGTGACGCAGGCTGTGCCGCATGCGGCCCATGAACCGGTCTACAAGCGCACCCGGCTTATCGCCAATCTGACTTTCGATACCCTGGTGACCGGGCAGGCCAACAATCTTGCCCGTGCGGCCGCAGAACAGGTGGCGCAACAGCCGGGCACCTCGTACAACCCGCTGTTTATCTACGGCGGCGTCGGGCTGGGTAAAACCCACCTTGCCCATGCCATCGGTAACGTGGTGTTCCAGCGCAACCCCAGAACCGTGATCCGCTACGTGCATTCCGAGGATTTCAGCTCCGAGTTCGTGCGCGCGATCCAGAACAAGAAGATCGACGAGTTCAAGCGCAACTATCGGGCGCTTGACCTGTTGATTCTGGATGACATCCAGTTTCTGGGCACCAAGGAAAAGACCAAGGAAGAGTTTTTCCACATTTTCAACGCCCTGACCGAGGCCAAAAAGCAGATCGTCATCACCTGCGACACCTACCCCAAGAACATCGAAAACATCGAAGACCGCCTGGTGTCGCGTTTCGACTGGGGGCTGACGGTGCAGATCGAGGTGCCCGATCTGGAGATGCGCGCCGCCATTCTGAAGAAAAAGGCCGAGGCGCTGAAGGTGGTGGTGGACGATGATGTCGCTTTTTTCATCGCCAAGAATCTGCGCTCCAACGTGCGTGAGCTGGAAGGCGCGCTCAACAAGGTGGTGGCCCACGTCAATTTCACCCGGCTGCCGATCTCGCTCGAACTGGTGAAAGAGGCGCTGAAAGATCTGCTCCCGGCCCACAATCGCCAGTTGTCGATCGAGCTTATCCAGAAAACAGTGGCCGACTACTACCGCCTCAAGGTTGCGGACATGCACTCGCAGAAACGCACCCGGGTCATTGCGCGGCCACGGCAGGTGGCGATGTGGCTGGCGCGGGAATTGACCCCGATGTCCCTGCCGGCGATCGGCGCGGCCTTTGGGCGTGACCACACCACGGTGATGAGCGCCTGTAAAGCGATCATCAGGCTGCGCCAGAGCGACGAGCAGCTCAACCACGATGTACACGTGCTGACCCAGACCTTGCGCGGCTGAACCTTCCCCGTTGCTCAGTTGAAATATCATAACGAACCTTCCCTTCCCTCCCTCTCTTTGCTTCCAACCGGACTGATCTGATCATGCTGCTGTTCAACTCTTCCCGAGATGCCGTACTGGCCCCGCTGCAGGCGGTCGCCGGTGTCGTCGAAAAGCGCCACACCCTGCCCATTCTGTCCAATGTGCTGATCGAAAAGGTCGGCGAACGCCTGACCCTGACCGCGAGCGATCTGGAAATGCAGATGCGCACCGTGACCAGCGGTCAGGTCGGGGATGGCGATGTGGCGATCACCGTCAGCGCACGCAAGTTGCAGGACATCCTGCGTGCCCTGCCCGATGCCGATGTCAGCCTGGTGGTGGATGAGCGCCGCCTCACGGTGAAAGCCGGACGCAGCCGCTTCCAGTTGATGACGCTGCCTGCCGCTGACTACCCGGTGATGACCCTGCCCGGCAGTGAAGGCGTGCAGCGCCTCACGGTGACGCAGAAAGCGTTCAAGCGTCTGCTGGGGCTGGTGTCGTATGCGATGGCGCAGCAGGACATCCGCTATTACCTCAACGGCCTGCTGCTGATCGCGGACGGGACGAAACTGATTCTGGTGGCGACCGACGGCCACCGTCTGGCTTACGCCGAAAGCACGCTCGACGTGCCGGTGCACACGAAAACCGAAGTCATCCTGCCGCGCAAGACCGTCCTTGAACTGGGCCGCCATGTGAGCGACAACGAGGATCCGGTCGAAATCGTGCTCGCGGGCAATCAGGCGGTGTTTCGTTTCGGCGCGGTCGAGCTGGTCACCAAGCTCATCGACGGCAAATTCCCTGACTACCAACAGGCGATTCCGCAGGCGCTGCCCGGCCTCGTCACCCTGGAGCGGGCGCCGTTTGCCGCCGCGCTGCAACGGGTGGCGATTCTCACCAACGAGAAATTTCGCGGCATACGCCTGGCGCTCGACAACGACCTGCTCTCCATCATCAGCACCAACACCGAAGCGGAAGAAGCCCAGGAAGAGATCGAGGTCGCCTACAGCGGGGCGCGGGTTGAAATCGGCTTCAACGTCGGCTACCTGATCGACGTGCTCAACAACCTGTCCTCGAACGAGATCGAATGGCGCTTCAAGGACGGCACCTCCAGCGCGCTGTTTACCCTGCCGGACAATCAGGAGTTCAAATACGTGGTGATGCCGCTGCGGATTTAAGCGCGTCTGCCTGATCCGGATTTGAGTCCACGCCCGCCGTGGATGCTGTTCCCCCTGCCGTTTGTTTTACCGAGATGACCATGACCGAAGCGCAAAACCCTGCCAGCAACGATTACGACGAATCCAGCATCCAGCAGCTCGAAGGGCTGGAGGCGGTCAGAAAACGTCCCGGCATGTACATTGGCGACACTTCCGATGGCACCGGGCTGCATCACATGGTGTTTGAAGTCGTCGACAACGCCATTGATGAGGCGCTCGCCGGGCATTGCGACGATATCGTCATCACCCTGCATGCCGACAATTCGGTATCGGTGACGGACAATGGTCGCGGCATTCCGGTCGGGGTCAAGATGGACGACAAGAACGACCCCAGACGTTCTGCGGCGGAAATCGTGATGTGCGTGCTCCACGCCGGGGGCAAGTTCAACCAGAACAGCTACAAGGTGTCGGGCGGGCTGCACGGGGTCGGGGTGTCGTGCGTGAACGCGCTGTCGAAGTGGCTGCAGCTCACCGTGGCCCGCGATGGCAAGCGCCATTTCATCGAGTTTCATCGCGGCGTGCCGCAAGACCGCCACATCGAAGTGGTCAACGGCGTCGATACCAGCCCGCTGAAAATCACCGGCGAGACCACCAAACGCGGCACCAGGGTGCATTACCTCGCTGACGATGAAATCTTCGGCAACATCGAATATCACTACGACATCCTCGCCAAGCGCGTGCGCGAGCTCTCTTTCCTCAACAACGGGGTGAAGATCCGCCTCATCGACCAGCACACCGGCAAGGAAGAAAACTTCGCTTTCGCTGGCGGCATCAAGGGTTTCGTCGAATACATCAACCGCGCCAAGACCGTGCTCCACCCCACGGTGTTCCACGCCACCGGCTCCAGCCACATCCACACCGGCAACGAAGAGGCCGAGCTTGACGTGGAAGTGGCGATGCAGTGGAACGACAGCTATCAGGAACAGGTGCTGTGCTACACCAACAACATCCCGCAGGCGGATGGCGGCACCCACCTCACCGGTTTGCGTGCGGCGATGACGCGGGTGATCAACAAGTACATCGAAGAAAACGAAATCGCCAAGAAGGCCAAGGTCGACGTCACCGGCGACGACATGCGCGAGGGGCTGGCCTGTGTGCTCTCGGTCAAGATGCCCGACCCCAAGTTTGCCTCGCAGACCAAGATGAAGCTGGTGTCCTCGGAAGCGCGTCCGGCGGTGGAAGAGGTGGTGGCCAACCGTCTGACCGAGTTTCTGCTCGAAAATCCGGTCGAAGCCAAAACGATTTGCAGCAAGATCATCGAAGCCGCCCGTGCCCGCGACGCCGCACGCAAGGCGCGGGAGATGATCCGGCGCAAAGGCGTGCTCGATGGCGCCGGGCTGCCGGGCAAGCTGGCCGACTGCCAGGAAAAAGACCCCGCGCTGTGCGAGGTCTACATCGTCGAAGGGGATTCCGCCGGTGGTTCGGCCAAACAGGGCCGCGACCGTAAATTCCAGGCCATTCTGCCCTTGCGCGGCAAGGTGCTGAACGTCGAGAAAGCACGCGACGACAAGGTGATCGGTTCCGAAGCCATCCGCACCCTGATCACCGCGCTGGGCACCGGCTACGGCAAGGAAGATTACAAACCCGAGAAACTGCGCTACCACCGCATCATCCTGATGACCGATGCCGACGTCGATGGCGCGCACATCCGCACCCTGCTGCTGACCTTCTTCTATCGCCACATGCCCGAACTGATCGAGCGCGGCCACATCTACATTGCCCAGCCGCCGCTGTACAAAATCAAGCATGGCAAGAGCGAACGCTACATCAAGGACGATCACGAGCTGAACAACCACCTGCTGCGGCTGGCGCTGGATGGCGCCGCGCTCATTCCGCGTGAAGGTGCGGAGCCGATTGTCGACGAGGCGCTGGGCGGGCTGGCGCGCAGCTATCTGCTCGCCGAGGCCGTCATCCGGCGGCTGGCCAACTACATCGACTCCGAAGTGCTGCATGCGCTGCTGGCCTATGACATCAGCCTCGATTTGAGCACCGAGGCCACCGCACGGGAGTCCGCAGCCAGGCTGCAAGCCCATCTGCCCACCAGCCTGAAGCTGTCGGTCGAGTTTCATGAAGATGCCGAAAGCTGGCGCGTGGTGATCGAGCGCCTGCACCACGGCAACCGCAAATTTGGCTGGATCGAAGCCGATTTTCTCGTGTCCGGCGATTACCGCAGCATCCGCGCCGCCGCCACCGCCATCGCCGACCTGATCGGCTCCGGGGCGGAAGTGGTGCGCGGTGAAAAGCGTCAACCTGTCACCCGCTTTGCCAACGCCATCAACTGGCTGCTCGCCGAAGTCGAGCGCGGCATCACCAAGCAGCGTTACAAAGGGCTGGGCGAAATGAACCCCGAGCAACTGTGGGAGACCACCATGGATCCTGCCGTGCGCCGCCTGCTGCGGGTGCAGATCGACGACGCCATCGCCGCCGACGAAATCTTTACCACCCTGATGGGCGACGAGGTGGAGCCACGGCGGGAGTTCATCGAAAGCAATGCGCTTTATGCGCAGAACATTGACGTATAAGCTTGCGGCCCCGTGCCTTCTGTTTCACCGTAAAGATATGTCCAAACCATCTGGCCTCCTGTCGCGTTTTTGGAAATGGCTGACCGCGAACGAGGTGCGGGCGGCGGAGAACAAGCATCCCGACCTCTACGCGCTGTCCGACTCCGCGCTGGCCGAGGAGCTGGATCTGGTCGCGGAAGCGGCGCGGCTGGGCGCGGCGGGCCTGCCCGGCCCGGACGAGACCCGGCTCTCCGCCCCGGAAGCGCAGGTCGTCCATCGCATCGAGCGCGCCCGGCTGGATTACACCGACTGGGCCAATCTGCGTCTGCGCATCATCAACGAGGATTTGTCCCGCCTCGACGTGCGTCCGGTGGTCAACCGCGCCCTCCAGGTCGACGCCGAATTTGCCCGCGCCGCTTCGGCGCTGCTCGACGTGCGCGAGCCCGACATGCGTGCGCTGGAACAGGCCGCGCTACGGCGCGAGAGCGAACTCGCCGAATTCCGCCAACGCAACCACCTGCGCCGGGATGCGCATTACCCGACCGGGGGCAAACTCTTTTTCCGCTGCGCGCTGTTGGCCTTCCTGATCCTGCTCGAAGGCGTCGCCAACGCCTTTTTCTTCGCTCAGGGGGTGGCGACCGGGCTGCTCGGCGGCTTCGTCACCGCCCTGCTGCTGGCCTCGGTCAACGTGCTGCATGCGGTGTTGCAGGGGCGGTTTACGATCCCCTTCCTCTTTCATGCCAATTTACTGCTCAAACTCTTCGGCCTCGCCTTCCTCGTCGCCACCCTGGTGCTGATCGGCGCCATCGGCCTGGGGATCTCCCATTACCGCGACGCGCTCTCCGTCGATGCGGAAAACGCCGCGCTGGTGGCGATCAATGCGCTCAAAGCCACGCCCTTTGTGCTCCACGACCTGATGTCGTGGGCGCTGTTCGCGGTCAGTCTGCTGTCGGCGCTGATCGCGCTGTTCGATGGCCTGTTCATGAGCGACACCTACCCGCTCTACGGCAGCAAGACCCGGCGCGCGCGCGAGGCGGAAGAGGACTTGAGCGAAGGGCTGGATGAGCTGCGCGAGGAATTGAACGCGTTGAAAGAAGATTCGCTCAAACAGCTTGGCGACTGCATGACCCAGGTGCAACGCCTGCTGACCCAGCAGGAAAGCCTGATTCAGAGCAAGGAAGGGGCAAAGGCGCGTCTGGCCACGGCGCTTCACGACGCCGAACACTGCATGGATGCCCTGCTCGCGCTCTTCCGTCAGGAAAACCAGTTGCACCGTGGTCGCCGCGCCGCGCCGCTCACCTTCGCGCAGCGCCCGCCCCTGACACCCTTGCCGGTGCCGGATTTTGCTGTCGATAGCGCTCGTCACAGCCTTGAATTGCAGCGTCAGGCCGCAGACGAATTGACCACGCGGGTTGAAACCATCCGGGCCTCGATCCAGGCTGCCTTCAACCGCGAATTCGACAAGTTGAAGCCGCTCGGCAGCCAGTTTCAACACGCCCGCACGGGCAGGATTGCACTATGAGAAAAAGCCGCATTCAGGCCCGCCGCGAGCGCATGTATTTCGTCTGGGGCTCGCTCCTGTTTGTCATCGTGCTGGCGCTGACGGTGGCGGCGTTCTGGTATCAACACAAGCTCACCCCGGCCGTTGACCCGGTCAGCCTGTGCCCGGCCTCCGGCCCCACCGGGCACGTCATCCTCCTCGTCGACAAGACCGACCCGCTCAATTTCACCCAGCGCGAGGCCTTCCACGCCCTGCTCGAAGAAATCATCACGCGCAAGGTCGCCACCGGCGAGCTGCTGTCGGTGTTCGCGCTGGGCGATGATTACACCGCCACCGCCAAGCCCCTGATCGAGCTGTGCAATCCCGGCGATGGCAGCGATCAGAGCGAATTGACCGCCAACCTCAAACGCCTGAAACGTCAGTTCGAGGACAAATTCCGCGCCCCCATGCAGGCGCTGACCGACGAGCTGGAAAGCCAGAAACCGGGGCGCGCCTCACCTGTGCTGGAAATGATTCAGCTCATCTCGATCAACGGTTTCCGCAAGCACGACGTGCACGGGCCACGGCGGCTGATTCTGGTGTCCGACATGCTGCACAATACCCTTGGCCTGACGATGTACAGGGGCGACTATGACTATCAGGCTTATCTCGATTCCGCCTATGGGCGCAAGACGACCGCCGACCTCGCCGGGGTCGAAGTCGAGCTGCACTACGTGTTGCATACACCGGCTTTGCAAACGCGGCGTCACCTGAAATTCTGGGAAGATCATTTCTCCCATATCGGTGCCCGCATCGTGGCGGTTCGTCCGCTCGAAGGTTGAAACCCAGATGCAGATCAAGGTCAAGAAGCTTTTCCTCATCGCGGTGCTGCTCAAGGTCGGCTTCTCCGCCATTGGCTGGTTCATCGGCGATCCGTGGGTTTTCGGCCTTGTCCTGCCGCTCACGGTGATGGCGGTTTATATCGGCCTGGGGCTGACGCGGAGCAGGGAGGATGTCTCCGACGAGAAATTCGCCGATTCCTGCTATTACCTCGGCTTCATTTTCACCATCAGCTCGATCATCTTCGGCCTCTTTGACCTGCCCCAGATCGGAGCCAAAATGTCCGAGATCGCGGTGCGTTTCGGCGCGGCGATGGTGACCACGGTGGCGGGGCTGGTAGTGCGGGTGTATCTGGTGAATTTCCGCGCCGACCTCAACGACGCGATGGACAGCGCCGAAGCTGGCGTCATCGCCGCAAGCCAGCGTCTGGGCGAACAACTCGCCATGGAGCTGGAAAAAATGCGCGAGTTCGATTCGCGCATCGACGAGGCCGTGCAGACCACCGTCGCCCGCGCCGCCGTCGGGGTGGAAAAAGTGACCGAGGTGCACAGCGAAAAAATCGCCGAATTCTGCCTGAGCCTGATGGAGCAGAACAAACTCGCCTTCGCCGATCTCCTCCACGAAGTGCGCAACGCGAGCAAGCACCTGGCCTCATCGGTCAACGCCTATGCCACCACCGTGACCAAACGCATGGAGGGCGTGACCTTCCCCGAAGACTATTTTGCCCAGCGCCTCGAAGCCCCGATGGCCAAACTCGGCTCCGCCACCGAAAACGTCGCCGAGCGCATCACCGGCATTGCCTCGGGCGTGATTGAAGCGCTGGGCGATCTGCGCCCGACCGTCAGCGAGGTGCGCTCGCGTGCCGACGAAATCACCGACACCCTGGGGCGGATCATCGAGCTTGCCACCGTGCAGGCGCAGATCGTCGCCGGGACGCAGAGCCAGGTCGACACCCTGAGCCAACTCGCCGCCACCCTGAAAACCGTGCAGGAGGACATGGCCAAAGTGGCGGAAGCGACCACCTCCCAGACCCAGGTCAATGCCCTCTACGCCAACTCCGCCCGCACCCAGAACGCCGGTCTGCTCACCTCCACCAAGGAGCTCGCCTCCATCCGGCAGGCGCTGACGCTCACCAACGCCGGGGTGTCGTCCATCCACCGCGCCCTGATCGACTTGCAAAGCCACACTAACGACCCCATCGTCGCCCTGGAGGCCACGCTGCAGAAGCTGGTGGCGCGGCTCGATGCGCTGCCCGCGGGGACGCTCCCGGCGCGGCCACTGGTCACGCGCACCGTCACGGCCAAGGCCGTGGGCACGGGGACGGTGGTGAATGAGCGCGTCTCCCGTTGAGCCGGGATCAGGGCGCATGCAAACCTCCACTTCCAATTCCGACGCCGTTTTTCAAGTCTCCCTCAGCGAGATCGCATTTACGCTGGTTTTCATTCTGCTGATCCTGCTGGGCTGGATGTATTTTCACGCCGACGAAGAACGGCGCGAGGCGCTCGCCCGCTTCGATGCCCTCAACACCCAGACCCTGCGCCCCTATGAACAGGAAGCATACGAGCAGGCGCGCCAGGCCCTCGCCAGCCAGCTTGCCACGCGCGGGGTCGATGCCGACGCGGTGATCGAACGCCTCGTCGATAGCGCCAAAGCCGCCGCGCACACCGCCGCCCTGCAAACGCGCGTCGAAGATCTCGAAGCCCAACTCTCCACGCTGACCGAAGTCAAGGCGGTGATGGAGAAAGCGGGCCGGGCCATGGCGCAGACGGCAACCGAAGACGTGCTCAGTTCGGCGCTGGAATTGCGCGCCAGGCTGGAACAGAAAATTCTCGACCCCGCCGGACAATCCCCGCGTGGCGCCCGCCAGTTATCTGATCTTGAACTGGAAACCCGGCTCGGTTCGGCAGTCGAACTGCGCCAGCAACTCGACCACGCCTTTGCCGAGCTGGGCCTGTCGATCGCGCCCGGTCATGAAACGGAGTGGGCGCGTCGCCTGGTCGACGCCCACGTCAATAAAACCGGCGACGAGCGCGAAACCGCTGACCTGCGCGGCCAGATCGTCTTCCTCCGTGGCCGCCTCGAAGCGCGCGGCGGGCGTGACTACCCGCCGTGCTGGGCTGACGAACAGAGCGGACGGGTGCAGTTCCTGTTTACCGTGGAGCTTCATCCCGAGTCCATCACCCTCACCCCGTCCTGGCCCCCCGCCCGCGAACAGGACGCCCGCGCCCTGCCCGGCATCGACGATCTGCTGGGCAAAAGCCCCCATTCCTACGCCGGTTTCCGCGAGCGCGTGCAAGGCATCTTCCAGCGCAGCAACGCCCGCCAGTGCCGCCATTACATCCAGTTGCGCAGCCGCATCACCGACGCCGCCAGCTCCGACCGGGCGCGGCTGATGGTGGAATCGTTTTTCTACAAGATGGAGCTGGCACGCTGAGGTGACATTCCGCACACACTGTGTGCGGAATTGTTAATTGTGAACCACCAGATTATTGCAACCGCAATGGCTGCGGAAATGATTGCGTAAGTCGCGGCTGGCTCCGCCAACGGCAAAGCCGGTCAAGCCTGTTACGCTGGCGCGCTGAGGGCGGAACCCATGAGCGGGGCGCGTAAATTTGGACATATGATGCCTTGACATGCCATGTCGAAATAGGTAAGGTTCCGTACCCGCTGATACAGCAGCGGTCGTTCCTCCCACGTTCCCCCTTATGGATGCCAATCATGGATGAAGTGCGTTACACAATCCTTTTTGACGGTGTCACCCTGGCAGGCATGCCGGAAAGGACAGTCAAGGCCAATCTGGTGAAGTTGCTCAAGCGCGAGTTCGCGGAAGTCGACGCCATGTTCACCGGTAGTTCGAAGGTTTTGAAAACCGGTCTGTCGGCGCAGGAAGCGGACAGCTTCATCCAGGCGCTGCGTGAGGCTGGCGCGATTGCGCGCAAGTCGCGGCTGGCCCCGCCAACGGCCAAGCCGGTCAAGCCTGTTACGCTGGCCTTGACGGATGAGCCGCCGCCACGCAAACCCTCCGAGTTTGACGTTGGGCGCCACGGGGTGGAGGAGGTGATCTACGCCAGAGGCTCTGCGGCAGCCGAACGTGAGGCCCCGCGCGCGACGTCCGCCAACTCGCGCCGTGCCCAGCGCGTCGCCAGCAGTGATTACGCGGAGACGCCCCCCATCTTCAGTCTGGAAGGTCGGCTGGGGCGGATTCGTTTCATTGGCTGGCAGCTCGGCTGGCTGCTGCTATTTGCCCTGCTGGTCTTGGGTATAGGCGTTCTGGTGGTTGCGGGGGCAGGGAAACTTGGCTTTGGCATTATGGTCCTCAGCGGTTTAGCCAGCCTTGCTTTCTATATTTCAATCACTGTCCGCCGCCTGCATGATCTCAACTTGAGCGGCTGGTGGCTTTTGGTCTGGCTGATCGTCATGATCATCGTGAGCTATCTGGTATATCGTGGTGCTGCTCCCGCCCTGAGCAGCGCCATACAGGCTCAGGATGCCGACGCTTATGTCGCGGCCAGGGACGCCATGGCAAACAGCCCGATAGCGGTGATTTCCAGCGTGGTGAATTTCATCCTTGGATTATTCCTGCTCCTGAAAGGTGGCAGTAAGGACGGTAACGACTACGGCGATCCTCCCTCGCCGAACGGTACTCTTGTCACCCTCCTGGCCGGGATCGTCATCGTCGTCTATGTTGGCGGCATTCTGTGGGGCTACAAACAGCAGAAAGCCCTGGAACGCCAACTCCTGGAAAACAACGCCGCCGCAGAAAAAACTTACGTCCCGCAGGTGAAAAAGCCGGATTATTACCGACCGCGGTAAATAGCCCGCAACCCCGGCGGCAAGCCGGGGTTGTCGCAAACCATCACGTGTTCACGAGCACGATATTTGAGAGGGTATGTGCGCGATAAATGCGGGATATGGGGGAATGGGGCGGGATTTAGCGGGACGCGGTTTGCAATTAACTTGCATGTGGTGCAACTCAATCAGCCAGCCCGG
>BNUB01000041.1 GCA_025997045.1 Betaproteobacteria bacterium | reverse complement strand
GCGGCTCGCTCGTCTGCCGAGCTGCCGCCTCCGACTGGCACGGTTCGTGCGGAAGAGCAGACGAAGCGTTTTCGGGGGCAGAGGTAAACATGGCAGACATCAGCGTTCTTCAATCGACCATGGCGCAAGCCCAGGTGGCCGGTGTTGCCAACGCGCCGCCGGCTGCCAAAGAAATTGGCAGTCTGGCCGGGTTTCAGGTTCAACTGGCCAATGATCCCCTGTCTACCCTGGCGGATTCCGCCGAAGAATTGACCTTTGGGGTGGATAACACCAAGGAGCTGGCGCTGAAAGAGCGCAAGACCAAAGAGGGCGGCAGTGGCCTGATCGAGCGCGTCAAGCTCTATCAGGAGATCATGGAGCAATCCTGGCGGCAGAAAGATGCCGAGCTACTGTTTGTTTTCCTGCGCAACAACAGTTCCACCCAGACTGCGCTCGCCAGGGTCAGGGAATGGGCGGGGGGGGATCCGTCCGAGGCCTGGGCTTTCCTCAGTAAAGCGAAGGAAACATTGCAACAGGACGCCCCTGCTGCGGCGCGGGATGCCATTGCCGAGGCCATGGCGCAACTGGAACGGGAAGAGGGGCCAGCCATCCGGGCGGGCATTCTCGGCGCGGTGGAAGCCGCGACGCATCCTGAGCTGGGGGATGCGCCGACGCAGGGGGCGGCCTATCGGCACGTGGCCTGTGATCTCTACGACAAGCCCGAGGATATGTTCGACTTCATCGTCGAAAAATATGGCATGGAGCATTTCGACGCCGGGCTGGATTTTCTCTTGCGCTCGCTGGCGAGCGACCTCGCGGTCGACGAACCCAGCCACGGCAAGGTGCACCTCGAAGCGGTGGGCGCGGGGCTGGGGCAGGCGCGCATTTTGAATGGCGCCCACGCGCTGGTGGGGCGCTTGCTCGACCGCTGGGCAAACGTCCATGAGGTCAAGGATTGCACGCACACCCCGATGAGCCTGCTGAAAGAAATGCTGCGCCTGAAGCAGGATCGCTATCTTTCCGCCTCCAGTCTCGGGCCTTTGCTGGCGGCGGCCAAGGCGCCGGACATCGAGCGTGAAGTGCTTTTTGCCCAGGAGCTGCTGGCAAGCTCCCGCAGTCTCAGCCCGCTTTTCTTCGACGGACTGGAAAACCGGATGAGATTCATCGACGCGGTACAGGAAACGGTCGACAATGCCGTTGCGCGCGAAGACGAGTGGCTGGCTTCGCAGGGCTGATCTGAACAGGAAAGACCATCATGCCACATCAGGAAATTGTGCAGGAATTCAGCCAGCGCATCGGCGTCGGCCATATTCAGCAGGGGAGATCCGGCCCGGTCACTTTCGAGTTGCAAGGCCTGGGCACGCTCACGCTGGAGCCTGACGCGGACGGGCACGAGCTGCTCATGACCCTGGCGCTGCCGCTGCCGCCCCATGACAGCGAGAAACTGCTGGCGGCGCTGGAGATGTGCCACCCTGACCGCATTCGCCCGTTTCCGCTGGCGTGCGGGCTGCATCGGGATGCCTTGCTGCTGGTCAGTCGGCGCAGACTCGCGGGGCTCTCTGCCGCCGAGGTGGAAAACCAGGCGATTTTTCTGCTTGGCTGTGCGAAAGAACTGGGCACTTGAATAATTCGGGAGAGGCGCTATGAGCGACATCCGTAACATCATGAATCCGTCCCTCGGGGTGCAGGGCGTGCTGGATCCGGCGATTCAGGATACTCACCTGCCGCAGGCCCGCACCCTGGCGACCGACCTGAGCCCGGAGTCGGGGCTGGCCGAGCTTTACCGCATGAACAACCTGCAAAGCCGGATCCTGTCCGGTCTGCAACCCCGGGTGGGTGACGAAGCCCTGTTGCGCCCCGACATGCTGCGCAAAAACCTGCAACAGAGCTTCGACGGCCTCAAGGACAACCGCGACCCCTACATCCGCCGGTTTGTGCGCGATGACCTGAAGCCGCTGCTGGAAAACGAACAACTCCTCACCGAGTACGTCAACATGCTGGTGAGCGGGTAATGGCGGCGGCGCTGGAATCTGATCAACTGGTCAGCCTCAAGGTGCTGGGCTTCCTCTATTTGCGTCTGGGGGCCTGGGAGCGCGCCGTGCGTCTGTTTCAGGCGCTGACCCATCTTTTCCCCGATGACATCGAGGTCGCCCGCAGTCTCGCGGCGGCGGAGCTGGAAGCGGGCCATGCCGGGCGCACGCTGGCGATTCTGTCCGCGCCGGACAAAATCCCGGGTCTCGGCGAAGGGCGGAACGCCACCGTATTTCAACACATTGCCCGGCCCGGCGTTATAGGCCGCCAGGGCCTCTTCCGCAGTGGCGAAATTCAGCAGTTGCGTCTTGAGGTAGCGCGTCCCGGCGCGAATATTGGCCGCAGGATCAAACGGGTCGGCCAGCCCCATTTCGCGCCCCGTTGCCGGCATGAGCTGCATCAACCCCTGCGCGCCTTTCCCGGACACGGCGCGGGCCTGGAACGCAGATTCGGTCTGGATGACCGCCGCAATCAGGGCCGGATCAACATCGAATTCGCGTGCGGCCTGATCAATAAACCCCGCCCAACCCGACGTGCGCCACGCCGCGGCCACCCCGCCATTCTCCAGAGGAAACGCGCCAGGGAACGCAAGCGTTGCGGCAGGAAATGACGCCGCCGCCGTGAGGGGCAAGCGCAGATGAATCGCACCGGGGGAGAGCGCGTACACATCCAGCCCGTCCAGGCGATTTTCATGGATGGCCGGACGGGCGGCAACGGCTTGCGCCCGCACATCGACCACCTGCGGACGGATCTCCGTGGTTTCAACACTGAGCGCCAGAACTTCACCGCCCAAGGCTGCGGACGGCCCCAAAAGTGTGGCAAAAGCGATAGCGAAGGCAACGCCCCGCGCTTCAGTCCGGTGCAAAAAAGAGTTCCACATCATTGGTATCCATGCAGCGGCTGTAGACGTAATGGGCCACAAACTTTTTAACCAGATGCAGGCCCAGGCCGCCAATGCGCCGGTCTTCGAGACTGGCATGCAAATCAGGCGGCGGCGCTTCAGCAAAAGGATTATAGGGACGCCCCCAATCACATACATCAACACGAAAAAACACCTGCTCATCCAGAAACACCAGGCGGCAGCCAATTTGCGCCTGACCGTTGACTTCCGGCGCGTAGGCGTAATGAAACACGTTCATCAACAGCTCCTCCACCGCCATCTTGATCTTGTTCAATTTCCCCCTGAACGCCTCTGGCGCTTCCTCTTCGAGGAAACGGTTGATGATGGACAGATGCTCGGGGCGGGCGGGCAGAATGATCTTGTGCACTGTCATGCTCCCGTATCAGCCATATCCGTACATCAGCCCCTGGCTGATTTTCAGCCAGCCATCCAGGGTGACGAAGAGCAGCAGTTTGAACGGCAGGGAAATGGTCATCGGCGACACCATCATCATCCCCATTGCCAACAGAATATTGGAGATAATGAGATCAATGACAATAAACGGCAGATAGAGCAAAAAACCGATCTGGAAAGCCTCGGTCAATTCGGTCAGCACAAAGGACGGCAGCATGAGCAGGAAAGCATCGCCGTCGAGCATGTCATGGTATTTCTGTGGCCACAGGCGCTTGGCGGTCGTCCGCAGCGCCGTCAGCATCCGCGCGTCCGTGTTGCGCTTGAGGAATTGCTGAAGCGGCGGCGCAGCGGTCTCCAGCAAGTGGACGAAATCTTTCGGCCTGGACAACGAGGACTCGACATCGATGCCGGACGAACTGACGAGCTCGCCGGTCTCGAACCCCACCGGCCCCATGATGAAAAGCGTCAGGACGATCGCCAGACCATTGAGCACCATGACCGGCGGCACCTGCTGCACACCCAGCGCGTTCTTGATCAGCGTAAAGACCACGACGATCTTCACATACGATGTCACCATCATCAGAAAAAACGGCAGCAGCCCCAGTACGGACAGCAGGATGATGAGGTTGACCGGACTGACATCAGTCATGGCGGGATGTGCCGATCAGGCGGGTGATCTGCACCCCCAGGGTGCCCTCGAGGTCTACCAGGCGAGCGCACGCCAGCGCCTGCCCGTTCAGGGTGAGCGTGACCGCAGACAGGGGGTCGGCGCCCAGGGCAAAGCTCTTCCCCGGCGCCAGGGACTCAAGCTCGGACAGAGGCAGCAGTTTCTTTTCCAGTTCGAAATGAACCGTCACCTCCAGCGCCGCGCTATCGACCAGCGCCCCCTGCCCTGGCGTAGCGGATGGGTTGTTATCATCTGAACTCACGGCACTGCTCCTTCCATCAAAAAAAAGACTGGTTCTATCCACGACCGTGGCCTCATGACCGGACACCGACAGCCGGAGGGCACAATCATTACCGAGGGCGAGAAATAATTGCCCATCCTTCGCGGGATATTCCGGCGGCAATAAAATATCGCCGGGCGCGAGACCATTCAGCAGCCCAAGCGGCACGCGCATGCCACCTGCCAACAAAGTGGTCGCCACCTGCCAACTTTCCCGCGCCGGGTTGCGCCAGACTTGTGGCAAGGCGGCGAGCACCCGGCGCTCCAGCCAGCGCCCCCCCGCAGCGGCGGCCACCCGTAAACGCAAACCGATTGCCCATCTCCGCCCGTCGGCATGGGAGAAGTCGAACACGAAGTGAAACGATGGCTCCAGCCAGTCCGTGGGCGTTTCAGCGCTCGAAAGTGGCGTCAGCGTCACCCTCAGCGCCGCTTCGAGCGCATCCTGAAAGGGCTGTAGCACCATCTCGATTGCGGCCAGACGCACGGCTGGCGGCAGATGCCCGATATCCGCACCTTCGAGCGCCTCATGGGCGGCAAGAAAATCCAGCGTGGCAAATTCCACGCCGAACAGAAAACCACCCACCTCCACCCCCAGGGTGGCGGCAGGCGTTCCGCCTGACGGAAGCGGTTCATAAACAAAGCGCAAGGCGCCATCACGCAAGGCCGCCCGGGAAACCAGCGCCGAGCACAAATCGGCCATTTCCGGCACAAGCACCGGAGGCAGGTAAGGAAGTGGCGCGGCACGGCTTTCCGCGTTCGAGCGTTTGGTATTCATCGACATTTGCGCATCTTATCACCCAAAAACAAAGGCACAGCCGCCACAAAGCGGCCTGGTTTATTTTTCCCCTGTGCCCCCGGACGCGGAAGTTTCGTCGCCATCCTGATAAGCCGTATAAGTGGCTGAACGACGCCCGGAGGCATCATCCGAACCCTGTCCCCCCTGCGTCTGCGTGACCACCACGCGCACCTCACGTTGTTCATGAGTCGCCAACTGCTCTCTCAATGCGGTCTGGGCGCTGACCAGCGTCTGAAATGCATCGTCACGATCTGTCAGCAAACTCACGCTCAACAGCCCGTCCGCGCCCCTGGACAGACGAACTTCCGTATGGGGCAAGACGCTATCCTGAAGCACAAGCCGCACTTCCCGATCTCCCGCCTGATCGGGATGGGACACCAGAATCTGCCGAACCAGTTGCTCCACCGTGTCCTGCACCGCGCTGCCGGCAGCAGGCGGCGCTGCCACCTCGACTGCGGGCGGTTCCCGCGCTACGGTGGTGTGCCCCATCCGTTCGCTGAAGAGGCTGCTCATCAGGGAAGACAAATCACCCTCATGGCGACCTTCCTCGTGCCGAGTCCGGGCATTACCCTCCTTCAAATCTGTCTCGGCCTTATTACGCAAACCCGGCAAACCCTCCCTGTCTCGCAGCGCAGCCGACTCCGACCGGGCTGCATCCTCAGGCGTCAATGCAGCCTGAGCGGAACGTGGCGCATCGCCCTCTTCCCGATTCAGTAACCGGGTGAATTCATGCTGCCCTTCCGCCGTCGGAGGTGATGCAGGGAGGGGAGCCGTCTCCGCTTGCCGGGAAAGTGGCGCATCGCCCTCTTCCCGATTCAGTAACCGGGTGAATTCATGCTGCCCTTCCGCCGTCGGGGGTGATACAGGGAGGGGGGGCGTCTCCGCTTGCCGGGAAAGTAGCGGCCCTGATGCCCCCTGTGTCCGATCAATCGCGCTCATCATTCCTCCAGTATTCAGGTATTGAACGTAACGGTTTTTTGCTTCGTGGCGCTGGCCCGAATCGTGACTACTTCCGTATTTATGCCGTCATGTTGCGGATCACCCTCTTCAAAGCTCAGGGTGAGCTTGTCCAGTTGGTAGCAACTGGCGTCCTTGACGGCGTTCATCGCCTCATCCAGCGTGCGCCCCTGAATGAGATCACCTGGCAATACGTATGCGCAGGTCACGGTGACCTCTTTCAACCCGTTGCGTTTCATGTAGTTGGCCATGTCTTGCCGCACCGGTTCTGCGACCTTGTGTTCGTTCAGAAACTCCCTCAGGGCAGCCTCTGAGACCACCGTCGTCGAATGTGACGAGGTCGCCTGCTTGACATGCGCGCCCGCGTGATCGGTCAGCACTTTGTTCTCGACCGTCCGTGTCAGGCCGGCAGAGGCCGAAACCTTGGGTCCTTCGACCCCCGCTGTTATTTGCGTCTTCGCGTTTTCCAGGATAGCGGCCGGGGCGCCCATAATTTCGGTCTCTTCGGGTTCTTCGGACTCCGTGGACGGCAATAGTTCGTCTGTATTAAGGCCCACCTGGGCACCGACCTCCACGGAAAAAGTCGAGCTGGAGGTCACCGTTTTTCCTTCCAGACCGACCGCCGTCTCGTGCGTGAACTTCACGCCAGCAGCGGCATCCACGCCTATCGTCACCACGCTGGCGCCGATGGCTTTGCCGACGTCGACTTCGAGCCCCACCGCCGCGCCAACGCCGCCGCTCCACAGGGTTTGGATCCCCGCGCACGCGGCCAGATCCGTGCGCGTCGCCTGACCGTTTACGAGTTTGGCAACGAAACGGGCGCAGGCTTCGTCGGAGTCAAAAGTCAGCGCTACCCCGGTACTGACATCCCCCTCGACCTGTGCCCCCACCTTCAGGATGTCGTTGCACACACTGGCCGCTGCGCCGATTCCCGCCTTGTAATCTTTGCCGATCAGGAGCGATGCGCGATCGTTTCCGTCGCGGAAGATTGTGAGATTGTTCTTCAATCCTGCCGCAAGTTGCAGCGCCACATTGGCCCCGGGCACAGGAACAGTGGCTTTGATCCTGATGCTCTTCTCTTCGGTCAATTCCAGCGATTGGCCCTGCTTCATGCCCGCCAGAATCTCCAGACTCGCCTGCTCCTGGCGTTCGACTTCCTGCAGGCGGGCGATGGCCTCGGGCACCTCACTGCGGACAGTCAGGTGCTGATGTACGAGATCCAGCCCGTTGGCCTCCTGCATCGCGCCATCCAGCAAGTCCGCCAGACCGCTGCTCCCGGCAGCCTTGCCGATAGCAAGATACGAAAACGCAAACGCATTAGCGACGCTTTCCGTCAGACCAAACTTCTGTAAATTGGCGCTCATTTTTTTTAACACCGGGGTGTCCAGTGCTGAACCGTTTTTCCCGGCCAGATCTGTCCGGTAGGCGGTATCAAACGCTTGCAGGCTGGTGTCGCCGCCAGACGGCTCTTGCTCTACAGTCCATGCGATATAGGCATCCAGCGCCGCTGTCTGAACCAACATGCTCACCGACAACGCATCCTCGACCGAGGCGGAAATCCCCGCTTTCACAGAAAAATCGAGCAGCTCCTTGCCAAGCTCTATTTGTGCCTGCAGATTCGCCACATCACGCCTGCTGCCCTGATTCAACAGCGTTACCTTGTCAGACATGATGGAACGCCAGATTGGGCTCCCCTCCGGCAAGCCTGCTTTCTTTCCTTCCGCATGTTGCATATCGGTAGTATTTGATGACTGCGCATTTGTGAGTCGCGACCAGAACGACGAATGATCTTTTTGTTGCAAAATCAGGTCAGCAACTTCCATACGGTCGCCCACATCAGGCACTTCTTTTTTCAGCAGGTTCAGGATCGTTTCCCTGGCGGCTTCTCTCTTGGTTTCATCACCTGTGAGGAATTTCTCCATGGCATCTTTCAATGCCTGACCGTCAGCGTCATTGCTTCCCATATTACTGGAAGTCATTGTATCCATCCGAATGTACAGCTTATTCTCCAAGAGTCTCCCTTTCTTAAATATATCCAGACTCCCCAGAGCCGCCTTCCGCGCCTGATCACTCTGAGTCAGCAATTCGACCACCCCGTTCTGGCTGTCACCAGGAATGCCCAACTCGGTCATCTGCGCCTTCAGTGTCTGCGCATTAATCTCCTTCCCCTGAACCTTCAAAAAAGTGGACAGCAAAAGGCTGTGCTCAAAATCCATGGGCTGACTTTTCCAGTCGATGCTGGCGATCAGGCTTCGGAGCGTGGCGGGATCCGTGCAATTGCTCGCGCTCAGCCCCAGGCGGCTGAGTTTCCCGGCACTCAAATCAGATAAACTTCGTGCCATCAGGCGCTGCACGGCATGGAGCGAAACGGCCAGTGTTTCGCCTTCAATATCAGCATTCGGTTTCAGCCCACGCACGCGCCTCAGATCCTTTTCCATTGCGGAAGACTGAGCAGCCTGCTGGGTAAAATTCGCCGTCTCCGTTGTATCGCTGGAGATAGTCTGCTGCGTCAACTTCGGAAAGTTTCGGGCAACTACCTTTTGAATGGCCTCCTGACGCACATCCCGAACCGCTTCCGCGCGCTGCCCCGGCGTATCGAGATCGGTGAGGTTCGTCCTGGTCACCAGCCGCGCAAAGGCGTTACTGGCAGCCGTGGCGCATCTGGCATCGGCTCCGGGGGCGCTGGCCGTCAGCACGCTGCGCACCCGGCTGCTATTCAGGCTGGAAGACTCCACCCGCGACATGGCGCTGCTCGCCTGCGCGGAGCTGACCAGCCCCTTGCCCAGTATGGTCTTCAAATCCGGGTTACCACTGTAGCCTTGCGGGAGCGACGAGACGAAATCATCCACCTCTGCCGGGTTCTTGCCTGCGGCGTCCGGGTGAGCTTCCACGTAAACCGCAAAACGGGCAGCGATCAGGAGCAGGTCTGCATCGCCCATTTTTTTAACCGCGCCTTCACCCTCCCCTTTTGCCAGGGCAGTCAGCCAGGCATCCAGGCCTTCGGAGGTGACATCCTTGGCCAACATCGGCTGGCCCGCCTGCGTCATCAGCGCCGCCACTTCCGCAAACGCTTCCGTCCTGGCATGTGCCAGCCTCACCGTATCGCGCTCGCCGTCCGGGGTGAGCCGCGCCAGCTTGATGGCCAACAAGACATCGCTCACGGTCGGATCGTCCGCCAACGCACGATCCAGCACCTCGCGCCCGGCGGTTTTTTCCGCGCTTGTCGCCGCTGGCGCCAAGGCCTTGTCCAGTACGACAAAATCATCCGGTGAGAGCTTTGTCAGCGCGGCTTCAATGCGTTCGTTAAACCCTGCCGGGGCCAGCACCTCAGCCAAAACCGCTCCTGCCACCCCCTCATGACTCTTCGTGACCGCTGCGCGGAAAGTCTCATTCGCATGCTGCTTGAGGGTATCTATTTTCTCCTTGATCTCGGCGGAATCTTCCTCGGTCAAGCGTTTTTCGGCTTGCCGCTCAAGCGTCGCAACGGCCCGGCCAAACGCCGCAGGCGTGCCCAGCCCGGTTTGTAATGCTTCAATTCTCTTTGCCAGTGACGCTTTCTGTTCAGTCGAAAACTGTTGGCACCTTGCCAACGAGGCGCTATCTCCTTTCACATCGCGCATGATTTCTTGCAGGTTTTTATGGGTTCCATGGGTTTCCTTGCTGCTGGCGATCCGATCCAGGCGTTTTTGCGTTATGGCAAGTTGCTTCTGTGCCTTCGTCAGCCCGGTTTCCTGTGCTCTTTCGGTGGCATGCAGGACGCTCATCCCCAGAGAACGCGCCAGCACGCTCCCCGAAGGCTCCGTGATGGGTTCAAGTCTGTCCGAGACCACGCCGGTCGCTTGCCGCGCAGCTTCCGCCTCGGCTCGCGCTTGCAGCGCCTCGATTTTCTGCTGCTTGTTGGCGCCCGCCGCCTGTAGTACAGCAAAGAGTTCCTGCCTTGCGTCATCGAGCAAGCCAGCGCCTTTCAGGATCTCTTCCGTCCCGCGCAATTCATTCAGCGCCAACCCGGTTTCGGTGGCGCTGTCTGCACTGAGCAGATGCCCGATCTGCTGGGCCAGCAGGCTGCTCAAGGCCTCACGCCCCTGTCCCGACAGCTTGAATTCCCGCGCCAGCGCTTCGACGCTTTCTGGCGGAATCAGCGCACGGCCCAAAATGGCGGGCGCGGCCTGATCCAGCGCCTCGCGCACGGCCGCACGCACGGATACATCCTGATTAGAACCCGGTACGTAGAGTCGGGATAAACCCTCCTGCGCGTCTCGCGGAGTTAAATTTTGCGCCCCCTCCAGCTCTCTGATCTGGTTGTTGATGGGCGTGGGGATGGATATGCGTGTTTGGGCTTGCGCGACATCCCTGGGGTCGCTGGACGTTGTCAGCGTCTGGTTAGTCGCCGCCGCGTTGGCGTGGGACACGCCGGTTGCGGGTGGGTCACCGGGCAATTGTGCAAGTCCGGTGGTTCTGCCTGCTCCAGTTGATGACTCTGGCTGCGCTGGTGTCTGTTCAAGCGCAACCGGCCTGGGATCTCCGCTAACGCCCGTAACCATTTTTTCCTCTCCCTTTTTGTTTTGAATTGCCTGATTGCGTGCAGCAATGCGTCAAACCCGGAATCCACCGCTGCGGAACAACAGCATGGCGTCATCTGCCTGAAGATTCCCCCCACCCTGAGGCGGGGCAGAATTTGAGAGGATGTCCTGCAATGCGGCTTGGCGCTCCAGCGCCGTGGCGATGAATATTTGCAGGGTCGCATCGAAACGCCGCTCATCGAGCGTATCGACGACCAGGCGCTGGCTTTGCCACACCAGACTGGAGCTGCGCTCGACCCCCAGACGAATGCCCGCAGGCAAGCCACCCGGCAAATTCCACGCGCCCAGTTGCCAGAACAGCGCCTCCCGCGTCTCGGCCGCACTGCCAACAAAATTGGCTAACGCCACGTAGACGAAGATATCGTCCTGTTCCGGCGCGGACGGCTGAGGGTCGGCCAGCACATGCAGCAACAGTTGCCGCTCCAGCGCCAGGCGGGAAAGCCCCTGCGCATCCGGGGGCGGTAAAGGTGGAAAACGCTTGCCATCGCAGCATTGCCGCAGAAAATCCACACCGCTACTCATTCTCTCTCTCCCCAGCATCAATCATCGACGTACCCGTTTCCAGCTTAATGCCAGCGGGCGGAATCCTGCAACCAGAAGCGTTGGCGCCTGAACCCATCAAGCACAAAACATGCCTGCCACGCGGAACCCTCCGCAGGGCAAACGCACGAATGCCATTTTGGCCCGGCCATCCTTGGCAGTATAATGGCGGCTTTTTTCAGGCGTTCATGCAGCTTTTCCGTGGCATCCCCGTCCGGGCCGATCGACCCTGCGCACTGACCATCGGCAATTTTGATGGCCTGCATCGCGGGCATCGCGCCCTGCTCCGGCAACTCGCCGCCAGAGCGCATGCGTCCAGCTTGCCAACGTCAATGTTGCCGACGTCGGTGCTGACGTTCGAGCCGCATCCACGCGAATATTTTTCTCCTGATGAGGCGCCGGCGCGGCTGACTTCGCTGCGGGAAAAGGTCGCGCTCATGGCGGCCAACGACATCGACCGGGTTTACGTGTGCCGCTTCTCCGCCCGCTTTGCCGCGCTCACGGCGGATGAATTTATTGAGCAGGTGCTGGTGCGCGGCTTTGCCGCCAGACATCTGCTCATCGGCGACGATTTTCGCTTCGGCGCCGGACGCGACGGGGATTTTGCCCGCCTGCAGGCCGCCGGGCGGACACACGGTTTCAGCGTCGAGGCGATGCCGACCCTGCTCATTGAAGGCGAGCGGGCGTCAAGCTCTGCGGTGCGCAAGGCGCTTGCCAGTGGGGAGCTTGACCATGCCGCGCGTCTGCTCGATCGCCCTTACAGCATCGCCGGGCGGGTGAAACACGGCGACAGGATCGGCCGCCAGTTGGGCTTTCCGACCGCCAATCTGCGCTTCTTCCACCGTCGCCCGGCCCTGTCCGGTGTGTTCGCGGTGCGCGTCGAGGGGCTGGACAGCCACCTGATCGCCGGCATCGCCAACGTCGGTTTGCGGCCAACCGCGAGCGACACCCACGAGCCCCGCCTGGAAGTCCATCTGCTCGACTGGACGGGCGACTGTTACGGCGCCTGCCTGCGGGTACATTTTCTGCACAAGCTGCGCGACGAGATCCGTTTCCCCTCGCTGGAGGCGCTCAAGGCCCAGATTGCACGCGACGAACATGCCGCACGCGACTGGTTCCACCACTATCCTGATCACTTTCACCGCTGAAAGTCCACAAGACCCCACACAACATGACCCACTCATCGACCCCCGTGACCAGCTTGCGCGACACGCTCAACCTGCCCGATACGCCCTTCCCGATGCGCGGCGACCTGCCCAAACGCGAACCGGGCTGGATTGCCGACTGGCAGCAGAAAAAGCTCTACCAGCGTATCCGCAAGGCCGCCGCCGGACGGCCCAGGTTCATCCTCCACGATGGCCCGCCTTATGCCAACGGCAATCTCCACCTCGGCCACGCGGTCAACAAGATTCTGAAGGACATCATCGTGCGCTCGAAGACGCTCGCCGGGTTCGACGCGCCTTATGTACCGGGGTGGGACTGTCACGGGCTGCCGATCGAGCACAAGGTGGAAGTGGCGCATGGCAAGCACCTGCCGGGCGATAAGGTGCGCGAGTTGTGCCGCGCTTATGCCGCCGAACAGGTCGAAATCCAGAGAGCCGATTTCATCCGCCTGGGCGTGCTCGGTGACTGGGACAACCCGTACCTGACGATGAATTTCGCCAACGAGGCCAACGAAATTCGCGCGCTGACCGAGATGGTGAAGCGGGGCTACGTCTTCAAGGGCCTGAAGCCGGTGAACTGGTGCTTTGATTGCGGCTCGGCGCTGGCCGAAGCCGAAGTCGAATACGCCGACAAGGAATCCCCCACCATTGATGTCGCCTTCCCGCTCAGCGCCGCCCACGCCGACAAACTCGCCGCCGCCTTTGGCCTGCCCCGGCTCGACAAGCCCGCCGCTGCGGTGATCTGGACCACCACGCCGTGGACGATCCCCGCCAATCAGGCGCTCAATGTTCATCCCGATTTCGACTACGTGCTGGTCGATGTTGGCGAGCGCCTGCTGGTTCTCGCCCGGGAGCTCGCCGAAGCAGCGCTGGCGCGTTACCAGCTCGGCGGCACGACCCTCGCCACGACCAAAGGCGCGGCGCTCGACCGCATCGAATTCCGTCACCCGTTCTACGACCGCGTGTCCCCGGTGTATCTGGCCAGTTACGTCGGCATCGATGCCGGTACCGGCATCGTGCATTCGGCCCCCGCCCACGGCATCGACGACTTTAACTCGTGGCTGGCGTATGGGCGCGGCAGCGACGAAATCCTCTCCCTCGTCAGCGGCGACGGCAGCTATGTCAGCGATCTGCCCTTTTTCGCCAGCATGAACGTCTGGAAAGCCAACCCCGGCGTGGTGGAGAAGCTCACCGAGGTCGGTGCGCTGCTCTCGCACGGCAAGATCACCCATAGCTACATGCACTGCTGGCGGCACAAGACCCCGCTCATCTATCGCGCCACCACGCAATGGTTCGTGGGCATGGATCGCGTGGTGGAAGATGGCTCCACCCTGCGCCAGCGCGCCCTCCACGGCGTTGAGGCGACGCAGTTTTTCCCCGCCTGGGGCCAGGCCCGTCTGCACGCGATGATCGCGAACCGCCCCGACTGGTGCATCTCGCGCCAGCGCAACTGGGGGGTGCCGATTCCGTTTTTCATCCACCGCCAAAGCGGCGAATTGCACCCGCGCACGGTCGAGCTGCTGGAACAAGTCGCGCAGCGGGTCGAGCGGGAAGGCATCGAAGCCTGGTTCAAGCTCGACGCGGCTGAACTGCTCGGCGCAGAAGCCGGGCAGTACGACAAAATCAGCGACACCCTGGATGTGTGGTTCGACTCCGGCACCACCCACTGGCACGTGCTGCGCGGCTCGCATGCCGACGGCCACAGCGAAGGGCCGCACGCCGACCTCTATCTGGAGGGCTCCGACCAGCACCGCGGCTGGTTCCACTCGTCGCTCCTCACCGGCAGCGCCATCGACGCTCATCCGCCTTATCGCGCCCTGCTGACGCACGGCTTCACCGTCGATGGACAGGGACGCAAGATGAGCAAGTCGCTCGGCAACGTGATCGTGCCGCAGGAGATCACCAGCAAGTCCGGGGCCGACATCCTGCGCTTGTGGGTCGCCGCCACCGACTATTCGGGTGAGCTGTCGATCTCGAAGGAAATTCTCGCCCGCGTGGTCGAGGTCTATCGCCGCATCCGCAACACGCTGCGCTTCCTCCTCGCCAACACCGCCGATTTCGACATTGACAAGGACGGCATCCCCCCGGCTGACTGGCTGGATATCGACCATTACGCGCTCGCCTTCACCCGCAAGCTCGCCCGCGACACCGAAGACGCCTATGCCCGTTTCGAGTTTCACTCGGTGATCCAGACCCTGCAGGTGTTCTGCACCGAAGACCTCGGCGCGTTCTATCTCGACATCCTCAAAGACCGGCTCTACACCACCGCCGCCGCCAGTCTCCCGCGCCGCGCCGCGCAGACCATGCTCTGGCACATCACCCGGACGCTGGTGAAGCTGATGGCGCCGGTGCTCCCGTTTACCGCAGAAGAAGCGTGGCGCGTGCTCGATCCGGACAGCGACGACAGCATCATGCTCCACACCTTCCATGCCCTGCCCGCGCAGGAAGGTGAAGCGGGGCTGGTCACGCGCTGGGAGACGATACGCGCCGTGCGCGCCGACATTCTCAAAGCGATCGAAACCCTGCGCGCCGAAGGCAAGGTCGGCTCCTCACTCCAGGCCGAAGTCGATCTGCGCCTCGCTGGCGACCGTTACACCGCGCTGCACAGTCTGGGCGCCGATCTGCGTTTCGTCACCATGACCTCCCGCGCCACCCTCGCGCAAGCGGCGAGCACCGAAGCGGAAGCCATCGTGGTGCAGGCCAGTGACCATCAAAAATGTGAGCGCTGCTGGCATTACACCGAAGACGTCGGCCACAACGCCGGGCACCCCACCTTGTGCGCCCGCTGCGTGGCTAACGTATTTGGCGCGGGGGAGCAGCGCAGCCATGCCTGATCAGGAACCTGCCCGCAAAAAAATTGCGCTGCTGGCCGCGTGGCTGGCGCTGGCCGTGGGGGTCGCCGTGCTCGATCAAATCAGCAAGGCGGCGATTCTCGCCCGGATCAGCCCGGGCGAAATCCTCCCCGTCACCGGCTTCTTCGATCTCGTGCTGCTGTTCAACCGTGGCGCGGCGTTCAGCCTGCTCGCCGAACACTCGGGCTGGCAGCGCTGGTTTTTCACCGTGCTGGCCCTCGCCGTGAGCGCCTGGCTGATCGTGCTCATCTATCAATACCGCCATGAACGGCTGCTGCCCACCAGCTTCGCCCTCATCTGCGGCGGCGCCATCGGCAACGTCATCGACCGCATCCAGATCGGCGCCGTGGTCGATTTCCTCTATCTCCACCTCGCCGGTTTCGGCTGGCCGGCCTTCAACCTCGCCGACTCGGCCATCACCCTCGGCGTCATCCTGATGGTCATCGCCCAGCTACGCCGACCCCAACAGCCCGTAGCCCCCCAATCGGAGCGCCCTGCTTGAACCCGACCGTCACCGCTACCAGCCTCGTCACCCTGCACTACCGTTTTGCGCTACCCAACGGTCAGCCCCTGATCTCGACCTTCGAATCCACCCCCGCCACCCTGCAACTCGGCGCGGGCGAAATGCTGCCGGGGATGGAACGCCTCATCGTCGGGCTGGAAGTCGGCGCCCGTCATCGCTTCGAGCTGGGCGCGGCAGAGGCTTTCGGCCCCCATCGCCCCGATCTGGTCGAGCGCGTCCGCCGCGAACACATGCCTGGCGGCGAGATCGAGGCGCTGAGCGTGATGGAATTCGTCGCCCCCGACGGTTCGCGCTATTCCGGGCTGGTGCGCGAAATCGACGCCCAATCCGCGCTCGTCGATTTCAATCACCCGCTCGCCGGCAAAGACATACACCTTGAAGTCGAAATCATCGGCATCGCCTGAACCTCCCGAGCCGCCCATGCCCCCCAACGCCGTCGAAATCCTCCTCAGCAATCCCCGCGGCTTCTGCGCCGGGGTCGAGCGCGCCATCGAAATCGTCGAGCGTGCGCTGGCCCGTTTCGGCTCGCCGATTTACGTCCGCCACGAGGTCGTGCACAACAAATTCGTAGTCAGCGCGCTGAAGGCCAAGGGCGCAATCTTTGTCGAAGAAATCGACGAAGTCCCCGACGGCAGCACGGTCATTTTCAGCGCCCACGGCGTCCCGCTGTCCGTGCGCCACGCCGCCGCCCAACGCAGTCTGCGCGTGTTCGACGCCACCTGCCCGCTCGTCACCAAGGTACACCTCGAAGTTGCCCGCATGCATGAACAGGGCCGCGAGCTGGTCATGATCGGCCACGCCGGCCACCCCGAGGTCGAAGGCACGATGGGGCAGGTACAGGACGGCATCCACCTGGTCGAAACCGCTGCCGACATCGCCGCGCTCACCGTCTCTCACCCCGACAGGCTCTCCTACGTCACCCAGACCACGCTCTCGGTCGATGACGCCTCCGCCGCCATCAGCGCCTTGCACGGGCGCTTTCCCACGATCTCCGGGCCCAAGAAAGACGACATCTGCTACGCCACCCAGAATCGCCAGGATGCGGTCAAGCTCATGGCCGAAACCGCCGACCTCGTCCTCGTCGTCGGCTCCCAGAACAGCTCCAACTCCAACCGCCTGCGCGAAGTCGCCGCCCTGCGTGGCATCCCGGCCTATCTGGTCGATGACGCCGACAGCATCGACCCCGCCTGGCTCGTCGGCAAAACCAGAATCGGCATCACCGCCGGCGCCTCCGCACCGGAAGTGCTGGTCACCCAACTCATCGAACGCCTGCAAACCCTCACCGCCGCTACCGTGCGCGAACTCGACGGTGTGCTGGAAAAGATCACTTTCCCCTTGCCCAAAGCGTTGCAGGAGAACCCCCCGACGCACCACACCGACGCATGAGCAAGGGCCGCTCTCTCAGCCGCGCCAGACGATATCGCGGATATTGATCCGTTTCGGGATCAGGGCATATCTACAACCCACAACCGCAGTTCAGCAGGCGGTGGAAATTGCGTTGGAATTGCCGACAACACGAACGGAAGCTCTGGCACCATGGATAGAGGTACATCCAGGAGATTCCTTGCGCGACTTGTTTCAATAGCAAGTTTGAGGTAACGACGAAGCAGCAAGAGAGGCGGAAATTGGTTTCTTTTCGCAAACCATTCAAGTGCGTCGTGAGCATACTTTGAGCTATTGCATGAGCGACATGCCCAAACAAGGTTGTCTCCAGTATCTGCCCCGCCGCGCTTTTTTGGAATGAGATGGTCAGCCGATAGATGGTCACAGCTTCCACAGTAACAACAGGCTTGGGGCAAAACCATCTTCAATCGCTCATCATCCACGATAGAGCCAATATTCATGGTCTGTTTGTTCAGCCCTGAGTAAAGACGGGCACGAACCATAAAATGGGTACGCCCGTACTTTTCGGCTTTCGCAGTGACAGCCGCATGCGCCATCGCAAGGTTTGCATACGACCAGTAAAGTAGCTCGCCAACAGTGGTAATTTCTGGCATGTGGTTAACGTCCAGTACGGTGAAAAGGCCAAGGCGAAGCTGATACGTGAACATGCCATGGAAGTCAAGCACATCTCCTGAACAGGGCCGGATGCTGGAGAATATGCCGTTGCGGTTTGTTGGCGTACAAGGCTACGCCACGCCCCGCTCTGCACGCGAAAACCCCGCTCAAGTCGAAAAATTTGCGATCAGGTGTTGACACCAATGAAACACCCTCTATAATGGCGACCTTCCCAAGCGGGAATAGCTCAGTTGGTAGAGCGCAACCTTGCCAAGGTTGAGGTCGCGAGTTCGAGACTCGTTTCCCGCTCCAGGTTTTGTGGACACGGTATGATTCATCTCCGGGTCTGGCGCGGTCAGGCAGGCTGCCGAATACAGGCTTCACGGCGCGATAGCAAAGCGGTTATGCACCGGATTGCAAATCCGTGTAGGTCGGTTCGACTCCGGCTCGCGCCTCCAAAAAACGCTGATAAAATCAGGCACCCATTTAAAAGCGGGTGCCTTTTTTTATTTCTTCTTGCGCGCGGCGAGACCTTGCGTCTTCGCCCGTGCTTCGCGGGTCGTCTTGATCAGATCGGCGATCTCGGTGTTGCCTTTGTTGCGCGCCCAGGCTTCGGCGGTGTAGCCGCGGTCGTTTTTGCGCTCAAGGGAGACCGGGGTCTGTAGCAGCCGCTTCACCATGTCGAGATGGCCGTTGTTGGCGGCGAGCATCAAGGCGTCGGCCTTGCTCGGGGTCACGGCGTTGATATCCGCGCCGTTGCCGAGCAAGAACTCAAACAGGCCGAGATTGCCTTCGTAAGCCGCGTAGTGCAGTGGCGTCCAGCCATCGTGATTGACTGATGCGCCCGCGGCGATCAGGCGTTTGACCATGTCCTCGTCGCCGCGCAACACCGCCACCATCAGCGCCGAATCCCCCGCCCGGTTGCGGTTATTCAGGTGTGGCCGATAGCTCAAAATGGCCTCTGCGGTTGCACGATGGCCTTCGCGGATCGCAATGATCAGCAGGCTGTTACCGGCTTCATCCACGGTATCGACGTCGATACCACGCTTGAGCAGCGCGGCGAGCGCGGAGGTGTCCCCCGCTTGCACCGCTTCGAGCGCCTGCTCATAACTGCCTGCCCATGCCGGAGTGGGCACGACAGAGCACAAGGCGATGGCTGTAACGGTGGCGGCAAGCGCGCCACGACAAGATGTGCTGCGAGGAGATTTATGCATGGGCATGACGGAACAGGCGGAAAAAATTTTCAGTGGTCGCTTCTTCGATCGTCGCCAGGGGCACGCCGCGCAAACTCGCCAGGGTTTCGGCCACATGCCGTACCCAGGCGGGTTCGTTGAGCTTGCCGCGATGAGGAATCGGCGCGAGATAGGGTGCATCGGTTTCGATCAACAAGCGCTCAAGCGGCACCCAGGCCGCAACCTCCTTCAGGGCGCTGGCGTTTTTGAACGTGACGATGCCGGAAAACGAAATATAGAAGCCAAGCGCCAACGCGGCTTCGGCGACGGCGCGTGATTCGGTGAAACAGTGCATGACCCCGCCGCAGACGGCGGCATCTTCTTCGCCCAGAATGCGCATCGTGTCGGCAGCGGCATCGCGGGTATGGATGATGAGCGGCTTGCCACAGGTTTTCGCGGCGCGAATGTGGGTGCGAAAACGCTCCCGCTGCCATTCCGGCGCATCTTTATGCCAGTGGTAATCCAGCCCGGTTTCGCCTATCGCCACGACACGTGGATGATCGGCGAGCTGGCACAGGCGCGCCACGTCCGGCTCTTCAACCCCGGTATTATCGGGATGAACGCCAACCGACGCCCAATAAACCGGATGACGTTCGGCAAAGCCCAGCACGCGGGGGAAATCTTCCAGCTTTACGCTCACGCATATTGCCCGCCCCACCCCGTTTGCCGCCATGGCATCGAGCACTTCCTGTTCACGTGCGAGCAGTCCGGGGAAATCAATATGACAGTGGGAATCAATGAGCATGTCGCAATGACATCAAAGCGTATGAGTCTGGCGGCCCGAATTGAGGTGACCGGCGAGGACGGTTTCGATCTTGTTTTTCAATACCTTGCAGGTATCGTCCCCGGCAAACTGCACCCCCACGCCCTGCACCTTGTTGCGCTGCGCACCCGCTGGCGTGACCCAGGCCACCTTGCCGGCGATGGTGTATTTGGCCGGATCATCGAGCAGTTGCAGCATCATGAAACACTCATCGCCCAGCCGGTACGGCTTTTTGAGGGGCAGGAACAGGCCACCGTTGGTTAAAAACGGCATATAGGCCGCCATCAACGCAGACTTGGAGTTGATGTTCAACGACAGCACGCCCGGGCGGCTGACCCTTTGACTCTCGCTCATGCCTGTCCTCCTTTTATTCCGCGCATATAGCGCAGCAACATGTCTTCCAAAAACAGCCGCAAATTCAGCGGATGGGCGCTGACGCGGCGGATATTGATCAGGTCATTGTAGCAGCTAGTGGCCCCCGCCACGCTCATGCGTGCGGCAAGCCCGGACAAATTCTGCTGCTCGGCCGGAAAATAACGCACCCGCCCGCCCAGACGCAACGCGACCAGATCGCTCACCCAGCGTTGCATCCAGTCGACCAGCGTGACCAGACCAATCCCGGCCGCCAGCATCGCCTTGTCTTTCTTGAGCCAGCTTTCCCACTGTCCGGCGAGGCGCAGCGGGTCAAAATCCGCAGCGCAGAGATCGGCGACAAAGCGCGCCAGCAAGGCTTCCACCCCCTGCGCGGCCAGCCGTTCTGCGGCCAGCGGCGTGCCCCCGGTCACGGCCAGCAGTCGCACGGACACAGCGGTTCCGGTCTGCCAGCGCCGCAACTGACCGGCGTCAGGACGCGGCATCGGCCACTGCTGGCAACGGCTGCGTATCGTGGGCAACAATTTTTTGAGCGCCGGAGACACCAGCAAAAAAGTACACCCCGGCGGCGGCTCTTCGAGCAGTTTCAGCAACGCATTGGCGGTATAAGCATTCATCGCCTCCGCCGGATCGACGATCACCACCCGCCGCCCGCCGTGATGGGCGGTCAGGGTCAAGGCTTCCTGCACGGCGCGCACCTGGTCAATCAGAATCTGGCTCGACCTGGTTTTTTCCGCTTTGGCGTTTTCCGCGCCCGCTTTTTCCTTACCCTCGCCCGCCGTGCCTTCGCCCTCCTCCGCGCCCTCCCCGGCTTCGCTCTCCGGCACCAGCCGATGCAGATCGGGGTGATTTCCCGACAAGCGCCAGCGGCATGGCAGACAGGCGCCGCAGGCCTCACCGCTGGCGAGCGGATGTTCACACAACAGCCGGGCCGCAAGCGCCTCGGCAAAATCCCGCTTGCCCAGCCCCGCCGCCCCGGTGATGAGCAAGGCGTGCGGCAGCCGTTCCTCCAGCGCGAGCATCCGCGTCCATGGCGGCTCCAGCCAGACGTGAATCACAACCATCCCCTTTGCGTCATCAGCGCGCCGATTTCCGCGCTCAGACTCGCGGGCGGGCGCACGGCGTCGATCAGCTGGAAGCGCCCGGGGTCGCGTGCCGCCCGCGCCAGATACGCCGCCCTGACCCGCTCGAAAAAGTCGCGCTGCTCGCGCTCGAAGCGGTCTGGCCCGGCGCCACTCGCCGCCACCCGCGCCGCCGCCACCTCGGGCGGCAGATCGAACAACAGGGTGAGATCAGGTTGGCGCTGCGGATGCACCCAGGCTTCCAGCGCCTCACAACGCGCAGCCTCCAAGCCGTGCCCGCCCACCTGATAAGCATAAGTCGCATCCGAAAACCGGTCGCACACCACCCACGCCCCCCGCGCCAGCGCCGGTTCGATCACACACGCCAGATGCTCACGCCGGGCGGCAAACATCAGCATTGCTTCAGTGTCGACATGCATGTCCACGTTGAGCAGCAGCTCGCGCAGGCGTTCGCCCAATCCGGTTCCGCCCGGCTCCCGGCTTTGCACCACATCGACGCCATGTACGCGCAGCAAGTCGACCAGCGCGCTGATCTGGGTACTCTTCCCCGCACCGTCGATGCCTTCAAAAGTGATAAAACGCCCGCGTTGACTCACTGGATTCACTGTCCCTTTGCGCCCCGATTGCGCTGATAACGGTCGACCGCACGATTATGCTCGGCGAGGGTGCGCGAAAATTCGCTCGACCCATCGCCCCGTGCGACAAAATAAAGATAGCCCCCCGCATCGGCCGGGTGCAGCGCCGCCTCGATCGACTCCATCCCCGGCATGGCGATCGGCGTCGGCGGCAAGCCGTCGCGGGTATACGTATTCCACGGGTGGTCGGTGTCGAGATGAATGCGCCGCAGCCGGCCACCGAACGTGTCACTCAGGCCATAGATCACCGTCGGGTCGGTCTGGAGCCGCATCCGCACCCGCAGCCGGTTGACGAACACCGCCGCGATCTGCCCGCGATCAGCGGAACGCCCGGTCTCCTTCTCCACAATCGAGGCCAGGATCAAGGCTTCATAAGGCGATGCCAGCGGCAGATCAGGGCTACGCCCGACCCACGCCAGCGCGAGCCTCTCCTGCATGGCCTCATACGCCCGCTTCAGCACCGCAAGCGCGCCCGAATGCTTGTCGAACAGATAGGTATCGGGGAAAAACACGCCTTCGGCGGACGTCTCGGCAGCGCCAATCCGGCGCAGGATTTCGCCCTCCGACAGCCCTTTGAGGTCATTTTCCAGACTGGCATTGCTCTCCAGCGCGGCCCGGAACTGGCGGAACGTCCACCCTTCAACCAGGCGCACCTCACCCCGCGCCACCTCCCCCGCCGCGAGTTTGGCGATCAGTTGCAAGGGCGTGATACCCGATTGAATCTCGTAGCTCCCGGCCTTGATCGCCTTTGCCTGCCCCGTCGCCCGCGCAATCCAGGTCAGCAGCCGCGGGTCGACATCCAGCCCGGCCGCGGCGATCACGTTCGCCGCCTGCCGCATCCCCGCCCCTTTGGGCAGATTAAATTCGATCACGGGCGTCGCAAAATCCAGTGGCCGATGGGCATACCACCATCCACCGCCGATCAAGATGCCGACACCCGCCACACACAACAGCACAAGGCTCACCAGAGCCGCAATGACTTTCTTCTTCATCAGACAGCACGCCACCAAGGGGCCCCTATAATACTTCACCCCACCCACCTGATTTCATCATGACGACCTGGATCGACGCCCTCCCCACTGCGCACACTGCTGCCGCTGCTGCCGCCCCCACCGCCAACAGCGCGGCCCTGACCCATGGCGCAGTCGCCGTGCCCTTGCTCCACCTTGGCCTGCTGCACGCCGAAGGCGAGGACGCCAAAACCTTCCTCCACAACCTGCTCTCCAACGACGTCGCCAAACTGCCCGCAGATGGCGCCCAGTGGACGAGCTTCAACACCCCCAAGGGCCGCATGCTGGCGAGCTTCCTGCTCTGGCCCGATGACACCGGCTACAGCCTCGCGCTGGCCGCCGATATCACCCCCGCCCTGCTGGAAAAACTTCAACGCTACATCCTGCGCAGCAAAGTCAAACTGACCGACGCCAGCGCCACCCGCGCCCTGATCGGCCTCATCGGCCCCCAGGCCGCTGCAACGCTGGAAAAAGTCGGCCTGCCCCGTCCCGCCACGCTCCTGCACCAGGCCACAAACGACGGTGTGCGCGTCCTTCACCTCAGCGCCGACACCTGTCTGCTCGATCTCGCCGTCGACCGCGCCGCGGACATCTTTACCGCCCTCACCCAGGCCGGCGCGCAAGCCGCCAGCAGCGCAAGCTGGCAACTCGCCATGATCCGCGCCGGCATCCCGCTCATCACCGCCGCCACCCAGGAAGCATTCGTTGCCCAGATGCTGAATTACGAATTGATCGGCGGAGTGAGTTTCAAAAAAGGCTGTTATCCCGGACAGGAAATCATCGCCCGCGCCCAGCATATCGGCGAAGTCAAACGCCGCCTCTATCGCCTCGCCTTTTCCACTGCCACTGCCGACGCGCTCGCACCGGGAGCGGAATTGGTATCAGGCCAAGATAGCGTTGGCACGGTCGTCAACGCCGCCCTGCTCCCTGACGGCAGCGGCGAGGCCCTCGCGGTGATTCATAAAAGCTGCGTTAATGCGGGTAACGAAATATTCCTCGGCTCACCTGACGGGAGCCGCGCTTCTGTGCTCGATCTGCCGTATGCGTTGCCCTGATGGCTGAAGGGTGGCCCACACATCGCGCGCCACCCTTCAACTTGGGCGATATCAGATCAAATGCGAGCGCGGCTACGCCGCTGCGCCACGAAGCCCAAGAGTCCCAGACCCGCTAACAGCAAAGCAGGAGTTGCTGGTTCGGGAATGGCAGCAATCTTGCTAGTACCGGGGCCGGAACCATAAACAGAAGAACCATCCAGTGCGGAAAAAACGATGTGAGCACTGATGAAGGTATAGGGCGTATCGTCAAATCTCCATTTAAAATGGAACCCTCCCTTCCAGAGATTTGGAGCGACCTCAACTGGAGAAGCGTAACCGCCTGACCAGAAATCTGGATGCTCAAAAAGTTCCCGAACACTGAAGATTCCATTATCAAATACAAGGTAGGATTCATTCGAGTTGAAGTACAAACCATAATTCTCTAGCTTTTCCCAAAAATAGACATAAGCGTTAGTCTGAATGAAAGCACTATGCATCCCCGGCAGATAATACGGATTCGTGAGACTGGAAGGAATATTAAGATGACTCGTGTCTACAGCATCCACTCCTCTTTGATCATAGAACCATCCATCATGCCTGCCATTAAAGGAAGCATTATAATTGTCAATATAACCATGACCATAAGGAACATCATGTATGCTGAAATTCACATAATCAGCACTTGCGCTCCCGGGGAGCAGGAACGCGCCAAACGTTGCCACGACCGCCAGCAGATGGGAAACAGTTTTCATTTTTTAGCCCCCTGACCAAAACAGTTGAAGAAGGCCAGAAGGCCAGAAGGCCAGAAGGCCAGAAGGCCAGAAGGCCAGAAGGCCAGAAGGCCAGAAGGCCAGAAGGCCAGAAGGCCAGAAGGCCAGAAGGCCAGAAGGCCAGAAGGCCAGAAGGC